>CAZKPI010000249.1:0-547 GCA_964554555.1 uncultured bacterium | reverse complement strand
CCACTCGGAACCAAAGGTGGAGGTGTCGGTGGGCGAGGTGACCTCGTCGTAGGACTTCTGGACCTTGGCGATGGCCTTGTCGGACACGTTCTTGCCGTTCTCGACAAACACATAGCAGTGCTTGCCGATGGACTTCAGAGTCGCCGGGGTCTGTTCGAACTTGTTTTCCTTGATGTTTTTGGTCCAGAAGGTTTCGGTGTCACCGACGGCATATTCCTTCCGGCGGGGGAGGGGGGCCTTGGTGCGCTTGGCCCAGGCGGTCTTGGTCTCCATCTTCACATTCTGGACCAGCTTCTGGACATCGGCGTCGAAGATGTGGGTGGCGTCCGTCCACTGGGGAGCGGCGGCGGCCACCGGGCCGATGGACAGAATGGTCAGCGACAGTCCAGCGATCAACAACCCCAACGACAGCTTCTTCATTCTCATTGCTCCTGGTTGGAATCGGACAGAACCATCACAAGCAATTCGCCTGCCATGGTGCGGGGCCACGCAAACCGGCCTCCCTGGCGAGTTTTCGGGGAGATGCTCCGAGCGGTTGCCCGAAATT
>CAZKPI010000248.1:0-7058 GCA_964554555.1 uncultured bacterium | reverse complement strand
GGCGGCGCCAGGAAGGGTGGGCCAGCCTGGCCTGGAGCGCGTTCGTGGTGGTGGCCCTGGCCTGGCTGGTCGGGCGGGCCCTGGCCGTTCACCTGATCGTCCCGCTCGGGGATCTCGAGGCGGGGGCCGCCGCCCTGCGACAGCGCCAGTTCGGCTTCCGGGTGCGGTGCCAGCGGACCGACGAACTGGGACGGCTGTTGGAGGCGTTCAACGGCATGATGGAAGGCAGTCAGGACCTGCAGGTGGCCCGCCGCGTCCAGGAGGGGTTGATCCCGCGGCGGTTCCCCCAGCCCGCCGGGTACTCGGTGTCGGGGCGGGTGACGATGGCCAGCGACCTGGGCGGGGACATCCTGAACTGCCTGGACCTGCCCGACGGGCGGATGGCCTTTTTGGTGGGCGACGTGTCCGGGCACGGCATCGGGTCCGCCCTGCTGATGGCCTTCGCCCGCGCCGTCACCTTCCACTGGAGCCAGCGGGCGGACCCGAGCCCCGCCTCCCTGGCTGACGACCTCGACCACACCCTGCGGTCCCAGGCCGGGGTCCGGTCGTTCATGGGCGTCGTCTGCGGCCTGCTCGACCCGCGCACCCACGACCTGACGGTGTCCGTCCACGGCCACGTGTATCCGTTGCTGGTGCGGGCGGACGGCGGCACCGCCTGGATCGGCCAGCCCGCCTTCCCGCTTGGCATCGGCCGCCGGCGGGACCGGCGCCCGCCGGCGGCCGTCCTCCGGCTTGAGCCGGGCGACGGACTGCTCTGCGTGACCGACGGCTTCGTCGAAAGCCGCCGTCTCGCCGGCCAGCAGGTGGGATATGACCGGCTGGCCGCCTGGGCGGCCGAGAGCGGGCGGCCGGGGGCGGCCGGGGAAAGCGCCGAGGCCTGGCTGGCGGATCTCGAACGCCGGCATGACGCCTGGGCCGACGCCTCGCGCGAGGACGACGTCACCCTGTTCGCCATCCGGCGGGTGCGGGGGGGAGAACGGCCATGACCGGCGGTCTCTGGACCCGGCTGTTCGGCGGTTTCGGCCGCCTGATCACCGCCTTCCTGGCGGTCACCCTCCTGCTGTTGTCGCTGGCCCTTCACCGCGCCCTGCCGCGGTTCGAGGAGCACTTCCAGCAGGCCGGGCGGCGGGCGCTGGAGGAGCGGCTCGACCGGCTGGTCGGCACCATGACCGGGAACCTCCCCGTGAACTCCCTGGTCCAGACGGTGCTGGGGCCCCTGGCCGCCCGCGGCCCCTTCCATCCCGACGTCGACCGCGCCGCGGGCGAACTGGCCCGGTACGGAATGCAGGCACAGTTCTACGTGTACCGGCAGTTCGTTTTCCAGCGGACCATCCCGGACGGTCTGCCCGACGCGGAAGGCATCCGCCAGATCCTCATCGGGACCACGAAATCGGGCGAGGCGCTGGCCCAGGCCCAGCGGGAGGTGGCCCCGGTCATCAACCGCCTGTTCGGCAGTGGGTGCCGTCTCGAGCTGATCAAGCGGCGGCCGTACGGGTGGACCATCTTCGGCCCGGCGGGCACCGATGACCGTCTGCAGTATGTCCACCTCCCCGGCGGCTACAGCGTCATGATCATCATCCGGCGACTGCCTTCCCCTCTCGGCCTGTTCAACCGCCTTCCCCCCGCCGAACGTGACACCGCCGCCCTGGCGGTCCCCGAGGCAGGCCTGTGGGTGCCGCCCGCCGGGGTGGCCTCTGCGGACCTGCAGATCGCCTGGGAAGCCGTCCGGTCGGGCGGGGGCGCCGCCGTTGGCCAGGGGGGCCTCGATTGGGCCCTCGCCGAGGACAACCTGGGACGGATCTGGGGGGTGGTGCGGCCAGCCGGGCCCAGCCCGGTCGGCCGCCTGTTGTCCGCCGCGATCGCGGCCAGCTATGGCGGAGCGGGCATCCTGCTCGGCCTGTTCGCCCTGGCGGCGGCGGGAACCCCGCTGGGGCGGCGGCTGACCGTTCCCCTCGACAGCCTGTCGATCCGGGTCCAGTTCCTGGCCCTGTTCTTCCTGACCGCCCTGGTGCCGCTGGGCATGGCTCTGCTGGTCGGTGTTCTCGGACAGCTCGACCGCCGGGAGGTGCAGTTCGCCGAAGCCATGACCCGGGGCCGGCAGGTCCTGCTCGGGTTCGAGCAGGCCTATCATGCCTGCCTGACCGAGTTCGAGCAGACCGCGCGCCGACTGCGCGATTCCCCCGACGTCACCGCGGTCAGAACCGCCTCCCTGGCCTCGCAGGTGATGGACCTCGTCGAGGCGGTCAAGCTCCAGCGGCTGGAACTGCGCGACGCGGCGGGGCGGACCCTGTTCACCAACCTCGACCCCGCCGTGCACGGGACGTCGTCCTTCCTCGAAACCTTCTGCCGGATCGCCGTCCGTCGGCATGTCCCGCGGCCGCCCGGCCAGGAGGAGGAGAAGATCAGCGCCGAAGACGTGTTCTCCGAGGCCCTGTTGGCGGGCCTGGACCCGGGCTTCCTCCTGCCCCTGCGCCAGCGGGGCCGGGTCTGGATCTACCGCCTGGGAGGAGGCAGTCCGACCCTGCTGTACTGGGATGTCTACCCGCGTACGGCGACCGGGCCGGCCTTCATCGTCCTGGCCCACCAGCTGGGCTGGACCTACGAAGCCAGCCTCGAGTCGGCCTTCCGCAACCGCCCCGCGGCCGGACTGCCGATCACCGGCCGGGTGGCCGCGCGCCCCGGACCGGACCCCGTCGAGATCATTCCCCCGCTCCAGGGGCCTGACCGGGACAAGCTCGTCTTCGCCCACCTGCGGTGCAACGAGACCCATGAAACCCTGTTCCGCGAGATCGCCCTGGACGACGGCCTCTACTGGGCCATCTTCAAGCCTGAACTGGAGCTCACCAGGAATGCGCTGTTCCACCTGGTACCGGCGGCCGCGGGCGGAGCCGGCGGCTGGGAGACCGCCGGGCCCCTGGCCGGCGGCGCCGCCCTTTCCCTGCTGGTGGCCTTTTTCGCCGCCCGTCTGCTGACCGCCCTGTTCATCGTCCCCATCCGCGACCTGTCGGCGGGCATCGATGCCATCCAGGCGCGCGACCACGCCTGGCGCATCCCCTGGCGGCGGGCCGACGAGCTCGGGGTGGTCGTCGAGGCCTTCAACCGCTCACTCGCCGAGATGAAGGAACTGCAGTACGGCCGCATCGTGCAGGAAAGCCTCCTGCCGGCCGCCCCCCCCGTGGTCGAAGGGTATGACCTCGTCTGCTGGCGCTGTCCCGCCTCGGAACTCGCCGGCGACTACCACGACCTGTTCCGCCTGCCCGATGGCCGCCTGGTCATCCTCATCGGCGACGTGACCGGCCACGGCATCGCCGCCGCCCTGGCCATGGCCATGGCCAAGGCGACGGTCGGCTACCAGCAGGTCGCCGGCTGGTCCTTCCCCGGCCAGGTCATGGAACACCTCAACCGGCTGTTCCACCTCGAACTGCGCCCCCAGGGGAAGCTGATGACGATGGGGTGCCTGGTGCTCGATCCCGCCACCCACCAGATCGAATTCGAGAACGCCGGGCATCCCTATCCGCTGGTGCACCGCGCCGCGGCCGGCCAGGCGGAGGAACTGCAGGTGCCGGGCTTCCCTCTGGGCATGCGGGGGCGGCGGCCGCCTGACCCCTTCGCCACCCGGCTCGACCCGGGCGACACCCTCCTGCTCTTCACCGACGGCCTCCCTGAGTGCACGGGCGGGGGACCTGACCACCTCTTCAGCTACGGCCGGGTGCGGGAATGTTTCGACGCCCTCTGCCAGGCAAAGCGGCCGGTCGAAGGCATCCTGGACGAACTCCGCCGCGAGCTCGACGCCTTCCGCGATCCCGGTCCGTATCCCGACGACGTCACCCTGATTTTGATCCGCCGCCGCCCCGGCTGAGCCCGGCGGAAATTCTCCGGCACCGGCCCGGCAGGCGTGACCACGGCCGGTTTGCCTCGTCCGCGGCCGGTCAAGGCTGGATCCGACGGGGAAAACCAGCCTCTGCCGGATGCCCCAGGCCCGGTCAGACTAACCAATTCTTCCCGGCCCGCCGACAAAGGAAAAGGGGCCGGCTCCGGTCACCGTGTCCCGGCATTCCTCCGGCCCCGGGAAACCCAAAAAAGGAAAGTTCCACCCGGTCTTCCCTCGGGAACCGGGGCAAACCACCGATGAACGAGGCAGGATGTTGATGAAAGGCAGGAACGGCCCGGCGCGGTCGGCCAAGGTCCCGCCGTTCCTCGGGAATCCGGCATGGCCTGACCCGGACGCCGACGGTTCCCCGCCGCTTCCCGCTAAACGACAGGCGGGCGGGCGGGACGAACCGTCAGGTGATGCCGCCGTCCCGCGGAGGGCGGAGGCCCTGGCCGCGGGTGGAACCACCGCGGGAAGCCGGGCCGGCCAGGCCGGCGGGGTCTGCGGGCACGTTCGGCAGAAGACCCTCCTGGCCATGGCTTCCCTCGGGCTGGTGGTCTGGCTGGCCGGCTGGGTGCCTGCCCCCGGACGGCCCGTGAAGATCTGCCTGCCCGACCTGTGGCTGGTCGATTTCCATTCCCATGTGATGGGCGGCACCGGCGAGTTCGCCGGCCTGCTCGAGGTGATGGACCGCCATCAGATCCAGGCCATGGGGGTCTCGGCCCTGATCTGGGAGGACCCCGACCGCAAGGTGGCGGGGGCCGGCTTCGCCGAGCCCGACCGGTTCATGCCCTTCCTGCGCGGGTTCGATCTGGAGCGCAACGCCTCGATCGACTACGTGCGCAACCGCCTGGCGACCGGCCGGTTCAAGGGGGTCGGGGAACTGTTCATCAACGGGCACGGCCGCCGCACCCCCGGCGACCACCCGGTTCTGATGGAGATCTACCGCCTGGCCGGCGAGTTCCGGGTGCCGGTTCTCCTGCACTGGACGCTCGGGGCGCTCGAAGGGCGGGAGGCCGGCACGCGCGAGGGGTTCCAGGCCCTGAAACGGGTGCTGGCGGCCCACCCCGGCACCACCTTCGTGCTCGCCCACTGCGCCCGCGGGCCGCTCCCGACCCGGCCCGGGTTCCTCGACATTCTCGAGCACCTTCTGCAGAGGTATCCGAACCTGTCTTGCGACCTGGCCGGCCTCCACCGCGACCTCTACACGCCCGACGGCGCCATCTCGCCGTTCGGCAACGATCTGCTGGCCCTGCTGGCGCGGCACCCCACCCGGTTCCTGCTCGGGTTCGACCTCGAAGGGCCCGGCCGCGGGCCGGAGGACGCCGACGCCATCGTGGCCGCCTGGCGCCGGTTCCTGGTCTACCTGTCCTACGACCAGGCGGCGGCGGTGGGCCGCACCAATGCCCTGAAGATCTTCGGCCGGTGCCGGCACCCCGACCTCGAGCGAACCCGCCCGCCCCTGCGCGTGCGCGGCGAGAAAGGGTTCCTGCCCCTCGAATATCCGGTTCCGGACTGACCGCCCCCGGTCAGCGGGCCCGGAAGCGCTCCCAGAAGGCCCGGCTGGACAGCAGAAGGTCGCGTTCGGCCCGCTCCTCGGGGGTCAGGCCTTCCCCCTTGACCAGGCGGTTGAGGTGGGTCCGCATCGCCTGGAGGGTGAGGTCGAGGCTCTCGATGTCGATGCGGACCGATTCGCTGGCCAGCGGCGAGCTGAGCAGGGTGGTGAAATACTCCTCGAAGGCCTTGCGGCCGTCGGGAGTCTTGATGTTGGCCACCAGGAGTTTCAGGTCGGGCAGGTGCTCGTCGTAGGCGCGGTCGGTGATCCGCACCATCAACTGCTCGACGTCGGTCAGCCGCTCCTCGATCCAGCCGATGACCAGGTACCGGCTGTCCCTGACCAGGGCCATCGACTGGCCGAGGACGTAGTCGAGGGCCTGGCTGGCGAAGCCCGGGGCGCGCCGGATGAGGTCGTCGCTGTAGGTCTTGAGGGCGGTGAGCAGGAACTCGGAGGTGTAGGCGGCGGTGACCTTGGCCAGGTCGCGGGGCCGCATCTCGCGGTGGATGATGCCGACGACGTAGGAAAAGTAGGAGGCGAGGCTGATCACCAGGGCCAGGCCGAGGATGGTCAGCCAGCGGACCTCCCGGCGCAGGCCGGCGATCTGGACGTCGAGGTCGTGTTCGAGGCGGGAGGCGACGGGGTTGGGGGTGCTGGTCATGGCCGGCCTCCTTCACCAGGGGCCGCCGGTGAGGCGGCGCCGGGCAGTTCGGCCTCGAGGTGGTCGATGGTGTCGAACAGGCGGTTCTCGATGGCCGCCAGGCCCTCGCGGACCACCTTCAGGTTGCCCAGGAAGGAATCGAAATGGAGGTTGAGGTAGGCGTTGATCTGCTCGAGCATGACCTCCTGCAGTTGGGCGTCGGACATCTTCGCGTAGGTCTCGGGCACGGGCAGGGCCAGGAAGGTGTCGGCCATGGCGTTCAGCGTCTCGAACGGCTGATGGAACCGCGACCCGATGACGCTGGTGATGGCCCCCTCGAGCCCGGCATGGATGGCGGCCAGGGCCTCCTCGTCGTCGGCGATGCCGGGAAGGTCCTTCTCGAGGCGTTCCTGGTACCGGTCGAGGAAGGTGTAGACCCGCCCGGTGGCCTGGATGTTCAGGTGGCGGCCGAGCACCGTCAGGGACTGTTCGAGATCACGCACGATGCTCTCCATGTGGGGCTGGCGGTTGTCCCATTCCTTGCGGAAGGCCGTTTCGACCGCCGTGGCGACCTTGGGCAGGACCTTGCGGAACTCGTGGCTCTGCAGGGGCAGGAAGACGTTGGTCTCCTCGCGCTCGAAGGCGTCGATGAAGGTGCGCGGGTCGTCGGCGATGGTCCGGATGGGGAGCAGGACCTGCCAGACAAACCAGCAGGCCGCCCCAAACAACAGGAGGGCCATCAGCACCGCCCGGCGCCGCCGGGTGGTCTGCAGAGCCTGGAACTCCCTGACCCGGGCTTCGATGCGTTCGAAGGTCGCGGTCAGTTCCTGGTCGGGGGAAGGCGTGGAGCCGGGGGCCTGGTTGGGTTGATCCATGGTCTCTCCTGCGCGGGCCTGTTCTGTTCCTCTCGAAACCCTGACCCCGGGTGGGGTCCCATCAGATGTATCGTCCCCTCCCCAAAATGTCAACCCAGACCGAAAGATCGGAGGCCA
>CAZKPI010000247.1:0-7094 GCA_964554555.1 uncultured bacterium | reverse complement strand
CGCGGCCGGCCAAACCGCCGCGGGAATCCGGCGGGCGGCGCGGCATCGTCGTTTCCCGCGTCACCGGGGGGGCAGGCCAGGCGAAGGCCCAGACCTTGACGGGGGGGGCGCCGGCGAAGCGGTAGCGCGGCCCCAGGTCCGCGAGGGCCTGCGGCAGGGACGGGGCCGGGCCTCCCGCTTTCCGGCGGAGGCGGCGTTCCACCAGGCAGACCAGGCGGCGGCCGGTCTGCTCCGCCCAGAACTTGAGATGGGAGGCGGCGCGCAACCGGGACACGGCGGGATCGGAGGCGGCCCCCCGTTCCCGCTCCCGCGCGTCGGCCAGCCGGCCCCGTTCCTCGAGGACCGTCTGATACAGCAACAGCAGGGGGGCCAGGGTCAGGAACATGGGCAGAAGCCAGCGCAGGGCGCCGCCCGCCGGCACCCGGAACACCTGGCTGAGTTGGGAATCGCTCATCGCCACCGTTCCACGCTATCACAAGCCTGAGGGTATGTGGGGCGGTTCGACGGCAGGGGCAGAGCCAGCGCCAACCTGGGAACGGCGGTCAGAGCGGGAGGAGCTCCCCTCCTCCGACCGCCTCGCCAGGAGCCGGCGGCCCCCGGACCCCTGGTATCTGCCGGGCAAACGCGCCGCGTTCGCCAGACCGCCCGCCCGCTTCGCGGTCCCTCCCGGCCGTGCGTCTCTTCTGCCCGTCCAGGCTTCGGGTTGGCCTCTGCCCTGGCGGCAGGGGTTCATGGCGTTCCGTCCGTCATGAGAAGCCGGCCCTTGATTTCGGTTCCCGCTTCCTATTTAATGGCGGGGATCGATGGAGAGAAACCGATCGCGGAAAGGAGTACCACGCGCATGCTTCACGAGTTTTCCTACCTGGCGCCGCGTGAGAGGAAGGACCTGCTGCAGCTGCTGAAGAAGCATTCCTCCCAGGCCCGCCTGCTGGCGGGCGGCACCGACCTGCTGTGCGACATCCGGCTGGGTCTCGACAAGCCGGAGGTCCTGATCGATGTCAAGAACATCGCCGAGTTCCGGGGGATCGCGTTCTCCGAGCAGGACGGGCTGGCGGTGGGCGCGGCGGTCACCTGCGCCGAGCTGATGGCGCACCCGGTGGTCCGCAAGCGGTTTCCCCTGCTGGCCCATGCGGCCGGCCAGATCGGTTCCGCCCAACTGCGGAACCGGGCCACGATCGGGGGCAACCTCTGCACGGCCTCGCCGTGCGCCGATCTCGGCTGCAGCTCGCTGGTGCTGGGCGCCCGCGTCGAGCTGGTCTCGGCCCGCGGCACCCGCGTGATCCCGATGAAGGACTTCTTCACCGGGGTCAAGGCGACCCAGCTCCGGGATGACGAGGCCGTCCAGCGCGTGCTCTACCCGGTCGCGGCGGCCGGGGCGAAATGGGGCATGGAGAAGCTCAAGCGCATCAAGGGCCACGACCTGGCCGTGGTCAGCGTGGCCATCGCCCGCACCTCCCAATGGCTGAGGGTGGGCATCGGGTCCTGCGCCCCGACCCCGGTGGTGGCGGCCGACCTGCCGCCCAACGCGTCGGTCAAGGCCGTCACCGAGGCCGCCCTGAAAGTCATCAACCCCATCGACGATGTGCGCGCCTCGCGCGAGTTCCGGCTGGCCATGGTGCAGGAGTTCATCGCGAAACTTCTGCCCGCGCTGTCCTGACGGGAGGGAAGGAACGGTCATGAAGATCCATGTCAAGGTGAACGGCAAGGACTACACGCGCGAGGTGGCGGGGAACCGCACCCTGCTTCGCTTTCTGCGCGAGGACCTGGGGCTGACCGGCACCAAGGAAGGCTGTGGGGCCGGTGAGTGCGGCGCCTGCACGGTCATCCTGAACGGCAAGACGGTGAACTCGTGCCTGGTGCTGGCGCCAGAGGCCGATGGCGGCGTCATCGAGACGGTCGAGGGCGAGGCGAGGAACGGGAAGCTGTCGAAACTGCAGGAGGCGTTCCACCGCAACCACGGCGTGCAGTGCGGGTTCTGCACCCCGGGGATGCTGATGTCGGTCAAGGCCCTGCTGAAGGTCCATCCCAAGCCGACCGTGGCCGAGATCAAGGAGGCCATCGAGGGCAACTTCTGCCGCTGTACCGGCTACCAGCAGATCATCGAGTCGGTCCTCGACGCGACCGGGCAGTTCAAGCCCCGGAAGGAGGAGATCCGCCGTGTTCGATAACATTCCCGATTCCGAACTGAAGATCGTCGGCAAAGGGGTCGAGCGCATCGACACCGTGGAGAAACTGACCGGGGCCGCCCTCTACACGGGCGACTGGGTCGTGCCGGGGATGCTGTACGGCAAGGTCCTGCGCAGTCCCCACGCCAAGGCCCGCATCAAGCGCATCGACACCAGCCGGGCCGAGAGGCTGGCCGGGGTCCATGCCGTGCTGACCGGCAAGGAGCTCAACTACCGGGTCGGCCTCTACCTGGTCGACAAACACGTGCTGGCCAGGGATATGGTGAGGCACTACGGCGAGGCCGTGGCGGCGGTGGCGGCCGAGACCGCGGCCATCGCCCAGCAGGCCGTCGACCTGATCCAGGTCGAATACGAGGTGATGACCCCGGCGCTCGAGCCGAAGGCCGCGGCGCAGAAGGGTGCGCCGCTCGTCCATCCCGACCTCGGGACCTACGACTACGTCAAGGCCGTCTTTACGCCGATTCCCGGCACCAACATCGCCAACCACACGAAACTGCGGAAGGGCGATGTCGAGAAGGGGTTCAAGGAGGCCGACCAGATCATCGAGCGCGAGTACACGAACCCCAGCGTTCAGCACGTGCCGATGGAGACGCACGTGACGATCGGGCAATGGATGGTGGGCGACCGCATCAGCATCATCACCAGCGCCCAGTCGCCGTTCACGGTGCGCAACCTGTTCGCGCACTCGTTCGGCATCCCCCATGCGAACATCCGGGTCTTCATCCCCTATGTCGGCGGCGGGTTCGGCGGCAAGGCGGGCATCCATCTCGAGCCGCTCTGCTGTCTGCTGTCGCGCCAGGCGGGCGGCCGGCCGGTGAAGATCCAGGCGACCCGCGAGGAGGAGTTCAGCCTTCTGCCCTGCCGCTCGGGCCTCGTCTACCACATCAAGACGGGGGTCAAGAAGGACGGCCGGATCGTGGCGCAGAAGATGACCATGTACTGGGATGCCGGCGCCTACGCCGACTACGCGGTCAATGTCACCCGCGCCTCGGGCTACTCGGCGGCCGGGCCGTATGAGATTCCCAACGCCTGGGTCGACGCCTACACGGTCTACACCAACAAGCCTTTCGGCACCGCCTACCGCGGCTTCGGCCACGTCGAGTTCTCGTGGGGGATGGAACGGCACATGGACCTGTGCGCCCGCACCATCGGCATGGACCCTTTGAAGTTCCGGATGCTCAACGCCCTGAAGCCGGGGTCGGTCACCCTGACCGGCGAACGCATCACCGAGCACACGGGCAATGTGCGGCGGTGCATGCAGGAGGTGGCTGACTCGATCGGCTACGGAAAGCTGAGCGCGGCCGAGAAGGCGCGCGAGAAGAAGACCGGCATGAAGATCGGCAAGGCGGTCGTCGCCCTGCACAAGGCGCCGGCCATGCCGCCCTTCACCGGGACCGTGGTCATCCTGAAGATGAACGAGGACGGCACGGTCACCGCCAACCTGTCGCTGACCGAGATCGGGGCCGGCACCTACACCTCGATCGTGCAGATCATCGCCGAGACTCTCGGCTTCCCGATCGAAAAGGTGCGCCTGCCCATCGAGAACGACACCGACCGCGATCCCTACGACTGGCAGACCGTGGCCAGCAAGGGGCTCCTGCTCAGCGGGAACGCCGGCATCCTGGCGGCGCAGGACCTGCTGGCCCGGGCCTACGAGGTGGCCGCCCAGGTCCTGCGGGCCAATCCCTGCGACCTGGCCCACGACGATGAGAAGGTCTATGTTGCCCATCATCCCGAGAAGTCGGTCAGCTTCAAGGCGATGGCGGTCGGCTACGCCTATCCCGACGGCAACGCCATCGGCGGACCGCTGGTCGGGGTCGGCCGTTACGTCGCCCAGGGGCTCAGCAACCTCGACAAGGAGACCGGCCAGGGCAACCCCGCCCTCGACTGGACCTATGGTGCCCACGGCATCATCGTCGAGGCTCATCCTCGTACAGGTGAGTACAACATTATCAAAGTGGCCAGCGCCTTCGATGTGGGGCGGGTCATCAACACCCGGTCGGTGCGCGGACAGGCGATCGGGGGCATGCTGCAGGGCCTGGGCACCGCGATGTGCGAGGGCTATCGCTATGCCCCCGACGGCCGGCTCCTCAACCCGAACTTCACCGACAACAAGATCCCCACCTCGCTCGACATGCCCGAGGAGATCGACTGCATCGCCGTCGAGACCCCGCAGATCGACGGGCCGTTCGGCTGTCGCGGGGTGGGCGAGCACTCGATGATCGCCATCTGCGGCGGGCTGGGCAACGCCCTGCAGAACGCGGTCGGGGCCGACCTCACCCACATGCCCATCCGCCAGGAGGATGTCTGGCGGGCCCTGCAGATGCCGAAGAAGGGCGGGCGGAAGTAACATCCAGGCCGGCGTCGGTTCGCGGCGGCCCCGGAGGTTTCCGGGGCCGCCGCTGTTCCCTCGGCCCATGCGGGAAAACCGCCCATCCGGTGCAGGGCTGACGGAGGGCGAAGCGGAGCCCCCGCGAGGTGAACGCGTTCGCGTTCACCCGGCCAGGAGAAAGGGGCCAGGGCCCATCGGCCCTGGCGGGGCGGCAAGGGCAAAGCCCCTGTTGCCGGTCTTCAGGCGGATCAACGAAAAAGACGTGCTCCCGCCTGGGGGGGGCGGGCCGGCGGGTGCCCGGGCAAGGGAAGGGCGGTCGGGGAGACCCGGGGAGCGTTCAGGCCCGGTAGAACTCGCGCAGAGCCTGCATCAGATACTCCGGGTCGCGGGCCCCGGTCAGCTCGCGCGAGGAGTGCATCGCGAGCATCGGGATGCCCACATCGACCGCCCGGGTGTCGAGGTGCGCGGAGGAGATCGGCCCGATCGTCGAGCCGCCGCGCTCGTCAGAGCGGTTGAGAAACCGCTGGAGCGGGATCTTGGCCGCCCGGCACACCGACTCGAGGACGGCGGCCGACGGGGCGTCGGTGGTGTAGCTCTGGCTGGCCGCCACCTTGATGGCGGGGCCGCGGTTGAGCAGGGGCCGGTTCGTCGGGTCGCTCTTCTCGCCCTTGTTCGGATGGACGGCATGGGCGCCGTCGGCCGACACCAGGAACGACCGGGAGACGGCCCGGAAATAGGCCTCCCGGTTCCCCCCCAGGGCGGTCACGATGCGCTCGAGGAGGGTGGCCAGCAGAGGCGACCCGGCCCCCTGTTTCGTCGAACTGCCGACCTCCTCGTTGTCGAAGGCGGCCAGGACCGTGGTCGCCTTCCCCGGCCCGGCGGCGACGAGCGCGGCCAGGCCGGCATGCGTCGAGGCGAGGTTGTCGAGACGCGGGGCGGTGAGGAACTCCTGGTTCAGCCCGACGAAGGTGCCCGGGCCCGGTTCGTAGAGGAACAGGTCGTAATCGAGGATGGCGGCCGGCTTCACCTTCAGTTCCTTCGCCACGAGGGAGAGGAAGAACCCCTTCTTCTCGAACCTGCCGCTGGTCTGACCGAGCAACGGGAGCAGGTCGACCTGCTTGTTCAGCTTGACGCCCTCGTTGACGTCGCGGTTCAGGTGGATGGCCAGATTCGGGATGATCGCCACCGGGCGGCGAAAATCGACCAGGGCGATCTTCGGCTGAAGCGGGTCGGGGCCGGCGAGGGCCACGCGGCCGGCCAGGGAGAGGGGCCGGTCCAGCCAGGTGCTGAGGATGGGGCCGCCGTAGACCTCGGTGTTCAGCTTGAGGTACGAATCCTCGGCGGTGATTTCAGGGGCCGGCTTCACGCGGAAGCCGGGGGTGTCGGTGTGGGTGCCCACCACCCGGAAGCCGGCGGCGGCGGGGTCGTTCCGCCCCACGATGAAGGCGAGCAGGGCCGAGTCATTGCGCACCAGGAAATACCGGCCGCCCTTCTGCAGGCGCCAGGCGTCGCCTTCGGCGAGGCGCTCGAAGCCGGCCTTCCCGAGGCGGGCGGCGGCGGCGGCGGCGGCGTGGAACGCCGTCGGGGAGGCATCGATGAAGTCGATCAGGTCGCGGGCGAACCGGTTGGTGTCTGACATGATGGCGGTTTCCTTCCCCTAGCGGTTGAGGGTGACGTCGAGGGCGTGCCAGTTCTCGGTGAGGAAGCCCATGCCCTCGAGGCGGAACAGCTCGGCCTCGACGGTGCACCGGACGCGGCGCAGGAACTCCTCGCGGTCCTGGTTGAGGATGATGTAATCGTACGACCAGGCGTGGGCGATCTGTTCGCTGACCCGGTGCAGGCGGCGCTCGAGGTTGGTCTCGGGCTGGCGGGCCAGGATGCGCTTGGACAGCTCCTCGATGGAGGGGGGCATGATGAAGATGCCGATGACCTTCCGGCGCGAGATCGACCGCAGGCGGTGGAACCCGTTGAAATCGAGCTCGACCAGCAGGTGCGCCCCGTCATCAGCGTTGATCAGGCGGCGCGGTGAGCCGTACAGTTCGTCGTTGTAGGTGCGGGTGAACTCGAAGATCTCCTTCTGCGCGACCAGTTCATCGAATTTGGCCTCGGTGACGTAATGGTAGTCCTTGCCCTGGCGCTCGCCGGTGCGGCGGGCGCGGGTGGTGTAGGTCGGGGAGCGGGCAATGGCGGGGGCGAACTCGCGTTCGATGAAATCGAGGGCCGTTCCCTTGCCCGAGCCGCTGGGGCCGGAGATGACGAAGAGCAGGGGCTTGGGCTTCATGCCGGGCAGTTCATGCGGATGGGTCATGGAGGATCACCGTGTGCGGGGAGATGGAAGCGTCGCCAATCGACGGCGACACTCTACCAGAATCGCCGCCCCGGGCCAAGGGGCCGGTCGGGCCGGCGGCGGAGCCGGCGCTCCGGGGGGGCGCGGCCGCGGCGGCCGGTGAGGCATCGAAAGGGGCTGGGGTTTTGCCTCTGGCGAGAGGGTGTCCGGCCCGGCCTGGGGTGCCGGAAGGATGGAGGGCGGTCCTCACCGGTCGGGGCCGCCGGCCCGGTCAGCCGCCTGGCGGCGG
>CAZKPI010000246.1:6067-7124 GCA_964554555.1 uncultured bacterium | reverse complement strand
CCGCCCCGCCCCCCGCCCCCATGGCGCTGGCGCTGGCCCTGCTGGCGGCTGCCTGCGCGGCGGCCCTGCTGGGGGCGGCCTGGTCACTGCCGATGCTGGGGCGGGCGGTGACCACCGTCCTGCGGGGCAACCCCCTCGAGATCGAACTGGAGCTTCTGAAGGCCGGGATTCTCCTGCGGGCGGTGGTCGCCGGCGGCGGCCTGCTGATCGTGCTGGCCGGGTTCCTGGCCGTGGTGCGGCGGCATCTGCTGGCCGGGCGCGAGGTCGGATCGACCCCGACCTGGGACTGCGGCTACGCGGCCCCCACCGCCCGCATGTCGTATACCGGTTCCTCCTTCGCCCAGCCGCTGAACGACCTCTTCGGGGCGGTCCGCGGCGGGAGCGAGGAACGGCCGCACCTGGCGGGCCTGTTCCCGGCCCCGGCCCGGTTCGCCTCGTTCCCCGGGGATGCCTGCGTCGAGCGCTTCTACGCGCCGATGTTCCGCCGGGCGGAGGTGTTCTTCCAGTCCTGGCGGTGGGTCCAGTCGGGGCGGGTGCAGGCCTATGTGCTGTATATCGCCCTGACCCTGCTGTTCCTGCTGGGGTGGAACCTGTGGTGACCGTGACGATGGCGGGCCTGGTGCCCATCCTGCTGGCGCTGGTGTTCGCCCCGCTCCTGCTCGGGGTGATCAACCGCACCAAGGCCTTTTTCGCCGGCCGGCAGGGGGCGCCGGTCTGGCAGACGTATTACGACCTGCGCCGCCTGCTGGGCAAGGGGGCCGTCTACAGCCGCACCACGACCTGGGTGTTCGTGGCAGGGCCGGTGGTCGGGCTGGCCAGCGTGGTGACGGCCCTGACCCTCCTGCCCCTGGGCGGCCAGCCGGCCTTCCTCTCCTTCACCGGGGACCTGGTCCTGCTGGTCTGCCTGCTGGGGCTGATGCGGTTCGTGACGGTGCTGGCGGCCCTCGACACCGGCTCGAGCTTCGAGGGGATGGGAGCCAGCCGCGAGGTCACCTTCTCGGCCCTGGCCGAACCGCCGCTGTTTTTGGCGCTGGCCATCCTGGCCCGCTCGACCGGG
>CAZKPI010000246.1:2781-6055 GCA_964554555.1 uncultured bacterium | reverse complement strand
TGTCCCTGAGCGGCATCCTGGGGGCCATCGGCCCCGGGCTGTGGCTCCAGGCCGGCCCCATGCTTCTGCTGGTGGCCACGGCGCTGTTCGTCATCTTCCTGGCGGAAAATGCCCGCATTCCCGTCGATGACCCCAACACCCACCTCGAGCTGACCATGATCCACGAGGTGATGGTGCTCGACCACAGCGGCCCCGATTTCGCGATGATCCTGTATGGCGCCGCCCTCAAGCTCTGGCTGTTGGGGGCCCTGGTGGTCGGCATCCTGGTGCCGGCCGGCAGTCCGTGGTACGTGGGCTGGCCGGCGGCCGTGGGGGGGCTGGTGCTGGTGGCGGTGCTCACCGGGGTCGTCGAGTCGACGATCGCCCGTCTGCGGATGCACAAGGTGCCTCAGCTCCTGGTCGGGGCGCTGATCCTGACCCTGCTGGCCATGGTGCTGGGAGCCCGCTGACATGAACCTTCTGCTCGAGACCCTGCTGGTCTTCATCGTGCTGACCAACCTGCTGATGCTGGGCTCCAGCCGGCTGGGGGTCTACATCCGGGCCGGGGCCCTGCAGGGGGTCGGCCTGGCCTTCCTGTTTTTCACGGGTGAGTCGGGGTGGCCCCACTTCCACATCATCCTCCTGGCCCTGGTCACCATGGTGGTCAAGGGCCTCGTCTTTCCCGCCCTCCTGTTCCGTACCATCCGGCAGGCCGGGGTGCGACGGGAGATGGAGCCCTACGTGGGCTTCACCGCCTCACTGCTGGCCGGGGTGGCGGCCTGGGGGTTCGCCCTCTGGGTGGGCGGGCGGCTTCCCCTGCCCGGCGTCATCCGGTCCGACCTGCTGGTGCCCACCGCGATGTTCACCATCTTCACCGGCCTGTTCCTGATTGTCGCCCGCCGCAACGCCATCACCCAGGTGCTTGGCTACCTCGTCATCGAGAACGGGGTGTTCACCTTCGGGGTGGCGGTCGAGGCGGCGACGCCCTTCCTCGTCGAGATGGGCATCCTGCTCGACATCTTCGTGGGCGTGTTCGTCATGGTCATCACGCTTTTCCAGATCAACCGCGAGATCGAAGAGATCCACATGGACACCAGCAAGCTCGCGGCCCTGAAGGACTGACCGATGCTGAACGCCCTCCTGCTCGTGCCGGCCATCACCGGCCTGCTCGCCTTCCTGGTGCGCTGGAAACCTGTCCTGCACGCCCTGCTGTTGGCCACGGCGGCCTCCCACGCGGGCCTGACCATCCGGTTGTGGGGCGGGCCGGCGGCCGTCGACTGGGGCGGCTGGCTGAGCATCGATCCCGCGGGCCTGCTGTTTTTGAGCATCACCAGCCTGTTGTTTTTGGCCGCGGCCGTCTACGGGGTCTCCTACCTGCGCGGGGAGTGCCACCTGTACCCTGCCGGCCACCAGGCCGTCTTTGTCGGCTGTCTGCTGATTTTCCTGGCCACCATGACGCTGGTCTGCCTGTCCCAGCACCTGGGCCTGCTGTGGGTGGCCATCGAGGCCACCACCCTCGCCAGCGCGCCGTTGATCTACTTCCATCGCAGCAGCCGGTCGCTCGAAGCCACCTGGAAGTACCTCGTCATCTGCTCGGTGGGCATCGCCCTCGCCCTGCTGGGCACCTTCTTTCTGAGCATTGCCGCCAATCCCATCGAGGGGACGCTGATCCTGGCCGACCTGGTGGCGGGGGGCGGGGTACTGCTGACGCCGTGGCTGAAGATGGCCTTCGTTTTCTTCCTGGTCGGCTACGGCACCAAGGTGGGCCTGGCGCCCCTGCATACCTGGCTGCCCGACGCCCACAGTGAGGCGCCCGCCATGGTTTCCTGCCTGCTGTCCGGGGCCCTGCTCAACAACGCCTTCCTGGGCATTCTGCGTCTGCGGCAGGTCTGCGGCGCCGCCGGCCTGGCCGCGTTCGGGCAGGGGTCGCTGATCGGCATGGGGCTTTTGTCGATGGCCGCGGCCGCCGTCTTCATCGTCGGCCAGACGGATTTCAAGCGTCTGCTGGCCTACTCAAGCGTCGAGCACATGGGCATCCTTGCTCTGGGCTTCGGCCTGGGCGGGCTGGGCACGGTCGGGGCCCTGTTCCACGCGATCAACCACTCGCTCGGCAAGGGACTGCTGTTTTTGACCGCCGGCAACATCCTGGAGGGCTACCACACGAAGACCATCGCCGAGGTGCGCGGGGTCCGGCGGCTTCTGCCCGGGTCGGGGCTGTTGTGGGTGCTGGGTTTCCTGGCCCTGACCGGTGCGCCGCCCTCGGGGGCCTTCCTGAGCGAACTGATGGTGGCGGGGGCCGCCTTCCAGAACGGGCACCCCCTCGTCGGGCTGGCCTTCCTCGGCCTGCTGACCGTGGTGTTCGTGGGCATGGCCCGCCCCTTCCTGGAGATGGCGGGCGGGGAGCCCCCCGCCGAGCTGGCCGCGAAGAAGCCGGTGGAAAGCGGTCTGCGGGTGTTGCCGGTCGCCCTGCTGTGGCTGGGGATCGTGACCCTGGGCTGGTATGTGCCGCCGGCCCTGCAGACCCTTCTGCGGCAGGCCGCCGCCCTGCTGGGAGGCTGAAGCGATGATCGGCGCCCACCTGATCAACGGGGGAACCCTTCCCGTCGCCGAGATTCCCGTGCTGGGAATCGACGGCTTCCGCGGCTGGGTCTGCGAAGCGGTCTCGGCCGGGGCCACCCTGGCCGCGCTGTTCGGTCATCCCTTGCCCGCGGGGGCGGCGGGCGGTGAGGGGAAGGTGCGCCTGGCGGCCGTTCTCACCTGGCCGCTCGACGGCTGTCTGGAGGTGCTGGCGGCCGATGCGGGGGACACCTACCGGGCCCTGACCCCCGACTGCCCCTCGGCCCATTGGTTTGAACGCGAGATCGCCGAGCAGTGGGGCATCCGGCCGGAAGGCCACCCCTGGCTGAAGCCGATCCGCTATCATCCGTCCTGGCGGCCCGGCCGCGATGCCTGGGGCCGGCCGGCGGGCGCCGGGATCCTGCCTTGCGTCACCGACTTCTACCGGGTCGAGGGCGAGGAGGTGCACGAGGTGGCGGTGGGGCCCGTGCACGCCGGGGTCATTGAGCCGGGCCATTTCCGGTTCCAGTGCCATGGCGAGACCGTCTTCCATCTCGAGATCGCCCTGGGGTACCAGCACCGCGGGGTGGAGCCCGCCCTGGCCGGCGGGCCCGGGCCGCGGACGATGGCGCTGATGGAGACCCTGGCCGGCGACACGACGGTAGGCCACGGGCTGGCCTACGCCCAGCTGGTCGAGGGGCTGGCCGGTTGCCGGGTGCCGGCGCGGGCCATGGCGATC
>CAZKPI010000246.1:0-2765 GCA_964554555.1 uncultured bacterium | reverse complement strand
AGCTCGAGCGGCTGGCCAACCACGTGGGCGATCTCGGGGCGCTGGCCAATGACGTGGGATTCCTGCCCACGGCCTCGTATTGCGGCCGCCTGCGCGGGGACTTCCTGAACCTGACCGCCCTGCTGTGCGGCAGTCGGTTCGGACGGGGCCTGGTGCGGCCGGGCGGGGTGGGCTTCGATCTCGAGCCCTCCCGCGCCGACACCCTGAAGAACCGGCTGGTGCCGGTCGTCGCCGACGTCGGGAACGCGGTCAACCTGCTATGGACCTCCTCCTCGGTGATGGCGCGGTTCGAGGAGACGGGAACGGTCGACCGGGCGACCGCGGTGCAGTTGGGGCTGGTCGGGCCGGCGGCCCGCGCCAGCGGCTTCGAGCGCGATGTCCGGATGGAGTTCCCGACCGGGTTCTACCGGTTCCAGCAGGTGCCGGTCGCCTCCCTGCCCGGCGGCGACGTGTTCGCGCGGGCCTACGTGCGCTGGCTCGAGGTCCAGCGGTCGGAAGCGTTCATCATGCAGACCCTGGCCGGCCTGCCCCCCGGCCCGGTGCGGGCCGAACGGCCGGGGCCCCTGGCCCCTGACCGGTTCGCGGTCTCGCTGACCGAGGGCTGGCGCGGCGAGATCTGCCACGTGGCGCAGACCGACGCCGCCGGAAAGTTTGCCTGGTACAAGGTGGTCGATCCCTCGTTCCACAACTGGATGGGTCTGGCCATGGCCCTTCGCGACCAGCCGATCTCGGATTTCCCGCTGTGCAACAAGAGTTTCAACCTGTCGTACTGCGGCCACGACCTCTGAGCGGAGAAGAACATGCTGCAGGTTCTGCTGTCGCGATGGCAACAAGGATACCGGACCATGGCCTGGCCCGACGGCGAGGCGGCGGTGCCCGACCGGTTGCGCGGGCGGCCCGCCCTGCGCCCGGATCTCTGCCAGGGCGGGACGTGTGACCGGTGCCGCGGGGTCTGCCCTACCGGCGCGGTGCTGGGCACGGGCGGCGAGCTGGCCATCGACCTCGGCCGGTGCCTGTTCTGCGGCGAGTGCCAGACGGTCTGTCCGGCGGGGGCCATCACCTTCACGAACGAGTTCCGCCTGGCCGTCTCGCGCCGGGAGGATCTGGTGGTGCGGGGCGGTGGTGCCGCCTACCGGCTGGCGGGGCCCCTTCCCGCTCCGGCTCTCGACCTCTTCCACCGGTCGTGCAAGATCCGGCAGGTCAGCGCCGGCGGCTGCAATGCCTGCGAGGCCGACATCAACGTGCTGGGCACGCTGGCCTTCGACCTGGGCCGGTTCGGCCTGCAGGTCGTCGCCTCGCCGCGCCATGCCGACGCAGTGGCCGTGACCGGCCCGGTGCCGCACCAGATGCGGCTGGCCCTCGAGAAGACGGTGGCGGCGACGCCGACCCCGCGGGTGGTCATCGCTGTCGGCTCCTGCGCCATTGCGGGCGGGCCGTTCGCCGGGCATCCCCAGGTCAACGACGGGGCGGGGAAGGTCGCCCCCATCGACCTGTTCATTCCCGGCTGTCCGCCGCACCCGCTGACCATCCTCGATGGCCTTTTGCGGCTGATCGGCCGGATGCCGGCGGGACGCTGACCCTTTCCCCCTTCAGCCTCCGGGCCGTCGTTGAGGTCATGCCGGCCGCCCGGGAAGGCGAGGGAGACGGCTGAAACCGCGGGTGGGGCACCCCTGAACGAGGAAAAAACGGGGCTTCGTGCCGCCAGCCGCGGCGGCCGAGGGCCCTTCCGGCGGCGGGGCGGCCGGCTCCCGTCCTGCCAGGCTCAGGCGGAGCCGAAGGGATCCATCGTGCGGTACTGGATGGCCTCGGCCACGTGGGCGGTGGTGATACGGGCTTCGCCCGCGAGGTCGGCGATGGTGCGGGCGACCCGGATGATCTTGTCGTAGGCACGCGCTGACAGGCCGAAGCGGCGCACGGCCTCGAGCAGGATGTGGCGGGCGGTGTCTTCCAGTTCGGCGTCTTTTTTCAGGTCGCGGGCGGGCAGGTGGGCGTTGAGGAGGGGGGGGGGGGGGGGGGTGGCGCCGGGCCTGGCGCTGTCGGGCCGCCACGACCCGTTCCCGCACCTGTGCCGAAGGCTCGGCCGGGGTATGGCTGACGACCTCCTCGGCGGACAGGCGGGCGACCGGGATCTGCAGGTCGATGCGGTCGAGGAGGGGGCCCGAGACCCTCTGCTGGTAGGTGCGGACCTGGTTGGGGGAACAGGTGCAGGCCCGCCGGGGATCGGTGTAGTTGCCGCAGGGACAGGGGTTCATGGCGGCCACCAGCTGGAACCGGGCGGGAAAGCTGGTGGTGTGGGCCGCGCGGGCGATGGAGACGCGGCCTTCGGACAGGGGCTCGCGCAGGACCTCGAGCACGGTCTTTTTGAACTCGGGCAGTTCGTCGAGGAACAGGACGCCGTGGTGGGCCAGGGAGACCTCGCCGGGTGCGGGGTTCCGGCCGCCGCCGATGAGGGCCACGTCGGAGATGGTGTGGTGCGGGTCGCGGAAGGGGCGATCCCGGATGATCCCGCATCCTGAGGGCAAAAGCCCCTTGATGCTGTAGATCCTGGTCACTTCCAGGGCTTCGTCGAAGTCGAGCGGGGGCAGGAGGGTGGGCAGGGCCCGGGCCAGCATGGTCTTGCCGGTGCCGGGGGGGCCGGCCAACAGCAGGTTATGGCCTCCGGCGGCGCTGATCTCGAGGGCGCGGCGGGCAAGCGGCTGGCCCCTGATCTCGGCCAGGTCGATCGCCTGGAACAGAGCCGGGGCTCCGGGCCGGGCGACGGGGGG
>CAZKPI010000245.1:0-7161 GCA_964554555.1 uncultured bacterium | reverse complement strand
CTTCTTATGAAGGGAATCCGGGGAGGGTTTCAGGTTTTCCGGGGCCGGTTCGGAGGCCCCCATCTCCAGGCTAGCACAGAACGCGCGGAGCGGCCAGCCGGGTTCACTTTCCCGGCCGGAAGGAAGCTTCGATCCGGGCCACCTCGTCGGGCATCAGCAGGAGGGCCTCGGCAACCGTCTCCAGCAGGCGCCGCTCGGAGGGTTCCAACACCTTGTCCTCGAGAGCCTTGGCATACAACCGGCGGTAGAGGGCCTCCGTATCGACCGGCCCGGCCTGCGGAGCCACCTGGCAGGCCGCCCGCTGACGGGTCTCGGCCAGGATGGCCTCGAACCGGGCCGGGTCGATCAGCAACCGGTCGCGCACCGCCCGCAACAGTTCCCCTTCGGTGCGGTCAAGGATGCCGTCGGCCAGGATCTCTTCGAGCAGGATGCGGAACACGCTTTCCACCGTCAACCGCGTCTCGGCGGGGAAGGGAGATCGGCCGCGGCACCCGGGCCAGGATCCCGGTCAGGGGACCGGGATCCGGCATCTGATCGAGGTCCTCCACCAGGTAGGGAGCAAGGACGACCCGGGCCTGGACCCACGACACCGTGCCGTCAGGCTGGGTCTGTTTCCAGGAAGTGGGTTCGGGAGTATATTCCAGCACCTCGACATCCTCCTTGCCCTCGCACCAGGCAACCCGGATGGACTCCCCTTCGTCGACCATCACCTTGCGGACAGGGCCGTTTTCCCAGGCAATCCGGTGCTCGCCGGTGAGGACCTCGCCCAGTTCCCAGGGGGTGACCCCCGTCTCCTGATCGACCTGGACCCGCACCCCGCCACGGCGTGATTCGACCCGGAGACGGCCAACCAGCCTCAGTTCGCGGGGAACGTTGCCGTGCCGGAGGCCGGTGAACTTCTCCTGGCACCGCTTGGCCATGTCGGTCAGGCCCGCCCGCCAGAACAGCCGGGCCAGGCCGTACCAGGCCTCGGGCACGCCGGGGAAGGCGCGGTGGATGAACAAAAACACCTGCACGGCCGTCTCGATCGCCCCGCTTTCCAGGGCGGCGTGGGCGCACTGCAGGAGCAGGCGGGGATTGCCCTGGTCGTAGCGGGCCGCCTCGGCGAAGTCCCGCAGGGCTTCTTCACTGCGTCCCAGCCGCCCCAGGACGGTGCCCCGGTTGACGAACCCCGGCAGGCTCTTGGGATTGGCGACCAGGGCCTGGTTGGCCGCGGCCAGCCCGGAGTGCGGGTCGGGGTCGATCAGAGCCAGGAAGGCCCAGGGCAGGTCATAGGTGGGGTCGGTGGCGGCGGCGGCCAGGTAGCACCCGTGGGGCCAGTCGGGAATGCGGGCGTTTTCCAGGTGCGCCCCGACCACCAGGAGGGCATGGGATCGCCGGCGGAGGTCGCCGGGGGCGCCGGCGCCGGGGCTGGCCGCCAGCTGATCACGGATGCTGGCCAACTGGGGGTTAGTCCAAAGGCCGGCGTGGCGGATCAAAAGCGCCGCCCAGGCCTCCGGGTTCGCCGATGCCTCGGCCACCGGGACGGGACAGGCGGGCAGGGAAATCGTGCCCTCGGCGGTGAACCGGATGGCCGGCGGGTTGGTGGCCAGGCGAAGGGCCATGGACAGCGAACGGCCGGCCTGGGCCAGGCCAGGGTCGGCCATCCTGGCCAGGTCCTCGGCGATGAACCCGATATACAGGCCATGCGGGCCGGAGGCCAGGTCGGGGCGTTTCTTCAGGTGCTCCATCAGCCGGTCGCCCAGCACCCGGTAGAACTCCGCCCGGGTCTCCATGTCCCGGGGGCTCATGAACGAGGCCCGCAACAGGGTCAGATATTCCGGCCGGCGGTCCTCCTTGAAGGCCTCCTCGAAAGCCGCCAGGATTTCCTTCTGTTTCTCCTCCTCGCGCGGGATGCGGGTGACCAGGAGCATCCACAGGCTCTCTCTCTTCATGAACCCTCCGGTTGGTGCGATCGCGGGGGGAGCGATGCCCGCCGCTTTGTTCCATGGTACATCGGCCACCCGTGGAAAACAAACGGTTCGCCCGGGCCGGGTTGCATTCTTCAGAACCGCCGGAGTATCCTTGCTTCAGGCGCGGGTTCCGCGCCCATCGAGCTTCTGAAGGAGACACACATGTTGAGCAAGACCCTGGCGAAAGCCATCAGCCAGCAGATTACCAAGGAGTTCTATTCGGCCTACCTGTACCTCGGCATGGAGTCCTATTTCGAAAGCGAGACCCTGCCCGGGTTCGCCAACTGGATGCGGGTCCAGGCCCAGGAAGAAAGTTCCCACGCGATGATCTTTTTCAACTACCTGGCCAGCCAGGGTCACCGAGCCGATCTCGGCGCCATCGATGCCCCGCCCCAGGAGTTTTCCTCCCCCCTCGATGTCTTCAAAAAGACCCTCGCTCACGAGCGCGAGGTCACCAAATCCATTTATCACCTCATGGAAATGGCGGTGGGGGAAAAGGATTTCGCCACCCAGAAGTTCCTCGATTGGTTCATCACCGAGCAGGTGGAGGAGGAGGCCAACGCCAACACCCTGATCGGCAAGCTCGAACGCGTCAAGAACAGTTCCGAAGGCCTGTTCATGATCGACAACGAGCTGAAGGCCAGGGTCTTCACCCTGCCCGCCCCCCTCGCCGCCGGCGCCTGAGCTGATTCCCCAGGCTCCCCGGGCATGGCCGCTGGCCATGCCCGTTCATGTTGTCCGGATTTCAGCGTTTCTTGCCGGACGGGGAGAGGGGCCGGTACCGGCGGATGAAATCCTCGATCCGGTCCGCCGCCATGAGGTGGGGATGCAGGCCGCGCGCGAGAGCCTCCTTCAGGGCCGCGGCCGGGGCCATGCCGTTTTCGATGCGCCAGACCGCCACCATGGCGCCAGTCCGGTTCTTGCCGGCGGCGCAATGGACATACACCTTGCCGCTGTCGGGCGAACGCAGGATGGACAAAAATTCCTCCACCTGTTCCCGCGTCGGGGGAACCGTGTCGGGAAGAGGGATGCGATGGTACCGCATCCCCAGTTCCTTGACGGTTTGTTCTTCGGATGGGTCTTCCAGCCGGAGGTTGACGATCGTGGTCACCCCCATGGCCTTCAGTTTGCGGAAGCCTTCCGGGCTGGGTTGCCCGCCGCGAAAAAGCTTCCGGTCGACCCTGGCGAAGTTGGGAAGGTCCCGTTGCTCCGGGGGAAGCGTGAAACTGCGGCTGAACAACCAGTCAACGTATCCCTGGTTCAGGTTCAGCAGGGTCGTCGCCTGGTGCCGGAAACCGGGTTTGTCCCAGAGCTGGAAAACCAGCTCCTGCACCTGGCTGGCCACCGCCGGGGAATAGGGCGGCCGCCGGGCCGCGATTTCCTGAAGGGCGATCAAGGCCTGCCGGTCGGTCCGTTTCGCCGGCTCCTCGCCGGAGACCGGCAGGAGGACCAGGCCAAGGCACAGCACAAGAGCGGTGTTCCAGATGGTTCGCATACAGCCTCCTGAAGGGGATGTTGGTGGGGATTCCTGCCGCAAACGACGAAGGCGATTCTACCAGACCTGGCCGCCCAGGACCAGCAAAACGTTCCGGGCCCTGCGACAGCCCGCCAGCGGCGCAGAGAGCGGCACTCCCCGGCCGATTTCCGTTCGAGGCGGGGAAGAGCGGTTTGACATCCCATGGTATACTCCCTGGGTGACCCTAGGGAACCGGCCGGGAGGATCCCCGCTGACGCGGGAGGCCGCTCCGACCCGCCCGGTCCGAAACTCCCACGAACCCTCTGGAACCCCATGACCGCGGAGGATCCCATGACCGGCAACGAGCCTCCTGCTCCTGCTCCCGCACCCGCCCCTTCCCCCGACCCGGCCCCGGCCGACCAGACCGGCTCCCCCCTGGAGACCATCGCCACCAGCCGCTTCGACACCGAGGCCATGGCCGGCACCATCGACAGCCTGCCTCCCGCCGAGCGCCGCGCCTTTCTCCGCCGCCTGCTCGACACCCTCAAGGAGCGCAACACCCTCCTCGAGGTCAACGACGAACTCGGCCGCCAGCTCGAGCTGGGTCCGCTGATCCAGGCCATCGTCTTCCATATCACCGACATCCTGCAGGCCGACCGCAGTTCCCTGTTCCTCATCGACCACCGCACCCAGGAACTCTGGTCCAAGGTCGCCCAGGGCCTCCAGTTCTCCGAGATCCGCTTCCCCGTCACGGTGGGCCTGGCCGGCCACGTGGCCCGCACCGGCGAGACCCTCAACATCGAGGACGTCTACACCCATCCGCTGTTCAACCAGGAGATCGACCGGAAGACCGGCTACCGCACCCGGACCATGCTCTGCATGCCGATCCGCAACCGGGAACGGGCCATCATTGGCGTGGTGCAGGTGATCAACAAGAAGGCCGGCCTGTTCACCCCGCGCGACATCGAACTGCTCGAGTCGCTCACCCGCATGCTCTCGCTCACGCTCGAAAACGCCCTGCTCTACGAGAACGTGCGCAGTTCCCAAAAGAAGATCGAGGCCCTGCTGAACGTCGCCAACGCCCTCTCCTCCTCGCTCGACCTCCAGAGCCTGATCCAGACCATCATGGGGAAAGCCGCCGAACTGCTCAACGCCGACCGCTCGACCCTCTTTTTGATCGACAAGGAGACCGACGAACTGTGGTCATCGGTGGCCTCCGGGGCCGAGGTCAAGGAGATCCGCTTCCCCAAGCACCTCGGCATCGCCGGCCGCGTGGCCACCGAAGGGACCACCCTCAATATCCCCGACGCCTATGACTATCCCGGCTTCAACCGCGATATCGACAAAAAGACCGGCTATCGCACCAAGACGATCCTGTGCATGCCGATCCGGGGCATCGACAACCAGATCATCGGGGTCACCCAGGTCATCAACAAGGCCGCCGGCACCTTCGATCGCAACGACGAGGACCTGCTCGGCGCCTTTTCCGCCCAGGCCGCCGTCTCCCTCGAAAACTCGCAGTTGTACCAGAAAACCATCACCATGAAGAAATACCTCGAGGCGATCCTGGCCTCGCTGACCAACGGCGTCATCACCCTCGACCACAAACGGCGGGTGGCCAAGGTCAACCCCACCGCCTGCCGCATCCTCGGCGTGGCCGGGGAGGAAGCCCTGCTGGGCCGCCCGCTGGCCGAGGTCCTGGGACAGCCGAACCAGGGCCTGATCCATGAGGTCGAGAAGGTCTTCGCCACCGGCACCCAGAGTGCCCTCTACGACACCGACCTGAAGGTGGCCGCCGGCGACAGCCACAGCGTCAACTTTGTGGCGGTTCCCCTGACCGGCGAGGAACAGAAGTCGCTCGGGGTGGTCATCGTCCTCGAGGACATCACCAAGGAAAAGCGGGTCAAGTCGAACCTCACCCGCTACATGTCGAAGGACCTCGTCGAGAAGGTCACCAGCGGCTCCGGCCAGCTCGAACTGGGCGGACAGCGCCGCGAGGTCACCATCCTGTTCTCCGACATCCGCAGTTACACCACCCTGACCGAGAAACTCGGCTCCAACGAAATCGTCGAGATGCTCAACGAGTATTTCTCCTACATGGTCGATGCCATCTTCAAGTTCGATGGGGTGCTCGACAAATTCATCGGCGACGCCATCATGGCCGTCTTCGGGGCTCCCGTGCCCCTGCCCGATCACGCCTTCCGGTCGGTCTGCGCCGCTCTCGAAATGAAGAAGGCCCTGGCCGTTTTCAACGCCCACCGCCTCGAGGCGGGAAAGGTGCCCATCCAGATCGGCATCGGCATCTCCACCGGCGAGGTGCTGTGCGGCAACATCGGTTCCGCCAAGCGCATGGAATACACCGCCATCGGCGACGGGGTCAACCTGTCCTCCCGCCTTGAGTCGGCCACCAAGCTGTACCGCGCCCTCACCCTGCTGTCCGAGTTCACCTACGATCAGGTGAAGGGCCGGGTCTTCTGCCGGGAACTCGATTTCATCAGGGTCAAGGGCAAAAACAAGCCGGTCCGCATCTACGAACTCCTCGGCGAGTCCGAAGACCAGCTCGACGACAGCCGGCGCCGCTGCATCGACCTCTACAACCAGGGCCACCGGCTGTTCTTCCGGCGCGAGTTCGCCGCCGCCCGCGAACGCTTCCAGCAGGCCCTTTCCCACCATGCCGAGGACCTGCCCTCGAGCCTCTACCTCGGACGCTGTCAGGCCTGCCTCGACCAGCCCCCGCCGCCCGACTGGGACGGCGTCTACGACCTGAAGGAGAAGTGACCGGCCGCCAGCCCGCCGTCAGGGAAGCAGTTCGGCGATCGTGGTCTGGCGCTCCTGGCCGGTGATGCGGACCCTGCCGCCGAAGCGGGCTCCCTTTTCCAGCCGCGGCAGGGAGCGGGAACCACCCACCTGGACAAAGAACTTCCCCGACTGGGGTTTTTCCGCCCGCACCAGGATCCCCTGACCGGAGGGGTCGATGAAGATGACGGTGCCTTCCAGAAGCACCTCCGGTCCTGTTTCCCGCCGGACCGCCGCCGAGGCTCCCTCCGCCGCCGGGGCGGCCGGACCGGTCTCCTCCACCGCCGACAGGCCAGGCCAGGCCAGCCAGACCACGACAAGCACCAGGACCACCGCCGCCGCCCCACCCGCCGCCCAGGGAACGGCCGGATGCTCCCAGACGGGCGGCCCCGCGGCCGGAACCGCGGCGGGGCGGCCCGCCTGCTTCCGGCGCAGATCCTGGATCGCCGACAGAGCGTAGGGCGGCGGGAAACTCCCAGCCGGCCGGGACGGCGCCGCGGCGTCCTCCCCCTCGAGCCTGGCCAGAAGCTGGTCGGCGGGTTCCGCCGGAGTGGCCAGCGCGTCGGCCAGGGACCGCGTCAGGGCGCTCCAGAAGGCGGGAAGGTGGCCCTGCCGCCGCCGCGCCACTGCCAGCACCGTCTTCAGCAAGGCGGGGTCGGGGTGGTTCCCCAGGATGGCGGCCACCTGGTCGAGGTTGCCGGCGTCCTGTTCCACCTCGAGAACTTTCAGCAGGAGGTCACGGACCGCGAAGAAATCGAAGGCCCCGGCGGCCAGGATGGCCAGACTGCGCTGTCGGGCCTGACCGGAGAACATCATGGTCTCGACCTGCTCCAGGGCGTGTTTGCGATCGAACCTGGCGTAGACCCGCAAGGCGGCTGTCCGCACCTCGTCGGCGGGATACTGCAGAAGGCTCGGGAACTGCGGCACCAGCAGGTCGGGATGAAGAACGCCGACCGC
>CAZKPI010000244.1:5381-7169 GCA_964554555.1 uncultured bacterium | reverse complement strand
TCGCCACGGCCAAGGGCGCCCCCGCCCGGTTCGCCGACCTCGACCTGACCGGCCTGGAACTCGGTCTGCTGTTCCTGCGCGACCGGCTCCTGCCCGAGGCCCGCGCCCGCCTCGGTCTGCCCCTGGTCGGGGTCTTCTGCGGCGGGACCAACGTCGGCAAGTCCACGCTGGTCAACAGCCTGGTGGGCCATGTGGTGACCGAGTCGGGCAGTACCGCCAGCAAGACCAAACGGCTGATCGGCATCGGTTCGCCGGAGCGTCTGCGGCAGGTCGTTCAGGCCCGCCCGGCCTTTGCCCTCCTGCCGGCCAGCGAGCTGAAGAATCCCGACACCCGCCGGCACGCGGTCTATCGGCCGGAGCACGCCGACCTTCCCGACGACCTGCCGGTTCTGCTCGACACCCCCGACATCGACAGCTCCGACACCCGGTGTCGTGACGCCACCCGCTACGGCCTCGCCATGGCCGACTTCGTGGTCTGGGTGACCACCCAGCAGAAGTACAAGGACGAGTCGGGAATCAGGTTCCTGAACGAGGCGATGGCCCTGGCCCGGCGGCGGATCGACGTGTTCAACCAGGCCCTGCCCCGGCACGCCGAGGCACTCGAGGACATGATGCGCGACTACGGGGAGCGGTGGCCCGAGAACGAGCGGGCCATCTTCCGGATCGCCGAGCGGGCGGGCATCGCCGATGGCCTTCTGCCCCCGGCCGATCTCGACCCTCTGCGCGAGCAACTGCGCGAGGCGCAGGCCGACCGGCGGCGGTTGAAAGCCCAGGCCATCAGGCACGGGCTGGGCCAGGCCGGGAGCCGGCTGGGGCAGGCGGCCAAGGCCATGGTGCGGCGCCAGCGGGAATGGCGCCGGGTGATCGCCGCGATGAACCAGCGGTTCGAGGCCTCCCTGTTCGATCCTCTGCGCCGGCTCCCCGGGCACGAGGCCCCCTTCGAACTGCAGGCGGCCATCATGCGGGTGCTGGGGCCCCGCATCCAGACCCCGGTCAGCGACCTGGTCAGCCAGATCAACCGGTCGGCCGGCGAGGCCCTGTCCTGGACCCTCAGCAAACTGCCCTTCGGCGGTTGGCTGGGGGGCGGGGGCGAGACGCCCGACCCCGTGGAGCGCCGCGACCAGGGCGATCTGCGGCAGGCGCGCCAGATCCTCGAGGATGCCCGGTTCGACCTGCTGGAGTTTGCCCGCGGCAAGGCCGAAGGCAGTGGGCACCCGTTGTGGGTGAAGTTCCACCAGGAGCTGAAAGGCCTCGACCTGCCCACCCCCGACAGCCTGGGCACCCGTCTGGACGCCCATTTCCGCGACAGCTCCCAGCGGATGCTATTGCCCGTCATCGTCAAGTTCGAGAGCGAACTGGAGCGGTTCTGCGACGACAACCCCTCCCTCATCACCGCGATGAAGGCGGTGGTGCCGGGCTTTTCCGCCCTGGCCGGCCTGGCCGCGGCCGTCCTGTCCATTCACACCCTGACCATCCTGCCCGGTGCCAGCGAGTACCTCCTGGGCGGCCTCGCCCTGCCGGTGTTCGAGCACCTGAAAGGCCTTCTGCCCGAGAACCTGCTGAAGCTGTCCGAGTCGCTCGCCAACGAGCCGTTCATCCAGAAGGCCCGCGAGGATTTCGGCAAGACCCGCCGCGCCATCTTCCTGACCGCCGCCGACTGGCTCTATCAGCCGGTGGGCCGCCTGCTGACCCCCATCGACCTCCGCGGCAAGGACGTGGCCCTCGAGGTCACCCGCCTGCAGGACCTGTGGAAGGAGGTGTTCGGCGATGCCCTCTGACCCCGTCGGC
>CAZKPI010000244.1:4221-5348 GCA_964554555.1 uncultured bacterium | reverse complement strand
CTCCCGCGCTGAACGACCCACCCGCCCTGCCTCCCTTTCCGCCCGACGCCGGGGCGTGCTCCGAGCCCGACCTGCCGCCCGGCCTGTCGCTGGCCGCCGACCTGGCCCGGCTGGTGGTCCAGTGCCGCCGCCTGTGGGGCCGGCCGGCCCCCGGCCGCGAGGCCGAGGTCTCCCGGCGGCTCGGCCTCCTGCGCCAGCGCGAGAAGTCGATCTCCGACTGCCTGATCGTGGTGATGCTGGGCGGCACCAAGGTCGGCAAGACCACCCTGGTCAACGCCCTCGCCGGGCGCGAGATCGGCGAGGCCTCGGCCCGGGCCTGCTACACCCGGCGGCCGGCCGTCTTCGTCCACCGCCGCCGCGAAGGGCTGGCCCGCACCCGCCTGGCCGGCATCCTGCGCGAGGACGACACCTTCGTCGTCCACGAGGAGGAGGCCCTGGAGCGCATCATCCTGGTCGACACCCCCGACCTCGACGGCATCGAGGCCGTCCATCGCGAGGTGTTCCGGCAGGTCCTCGAACGGGCCGACCTCGCCCTCAGCGTGGTCACCACCCAGAAGTACGATTCGCACATCCTGTACGAGATCCTGGGCCGGGAAATGGGCTTCCGGCGCGTGGTCTTCGTCTTCAACCGCATCGACGAGGGCATCCCCTTCAGCGAGAAGGTGCGCCAGGACCTGCTGGCCAAGGTGGCTCCCCTCGGCCTGAAGCCGCCCGAGGGCGAATCCCTGCCCCTGTTCACCATCTCTGCGCGCAATGCCCTCGCCGGGAAGCTGGGAACCCCCGGCGGTCCCACCGGTCAGTTCGCCGCCCTCGAGGCGTTCCTGCGCGAACGGCTGGACCAGGCACTGGTGAAGCGGATCAGCGAGGAGAACGTGGCGGCCATGCGCCGCGAGACGGAGGAGTTCGTGGCCGGGGTCTGCCGGTTGGCCGAGGCCCGGGCCTTCGCCGCCGAACTGCTTCCCTGGGCCGAGGCCCAGCTGGCCGACTGCCGCGCCGCCCTCGGGCAGGCGATGGACAAGGCCTTCCGGGGGCTGACCCCCGAGATCCTGCGCCGCCGCGAATCGGCGGCCGCCGAGGGGCTGGGCGGGCCGTTCGGTCTGTACGTGCGGTTCAGCCTGGCGGTCGAT
>CAZKPI010000244.1:0-4199 GCA_964554555.1 uncultured bacterium | reverse complement strand
CGGTTCCAGCTGTTCCTGTCGGGGTCGGGCACCGGCCTGGAGGGCGTGCTGGCCCAGCGGCTTCTGCTCGAGCTGCAGCCGGTCCTGGATGAGCACTTTCGGCGGTTCCGCCGGACGGTTGCCGAGCGGGCCGACCGGGCCGATCTGGACGGCTCGCTCCTGCTGGGGCGGTTGACCGACGGGGAGACGCTTCCTGCCTCGGTTCGGGTCTCGATCCAGGACCAGATCAGCGAGTTCGTGCTCGAGCCGAAGACCTCGGGCGGCGAGGGGCTTCTGCTCAATCTCCTGCCCCTGGCCATCATCCTTCTGCTGGTGCGGTATTTCGTGGTGTCGCTGTTGGCGGCGCACGAGCCCGGTGCCGGCATGTTCCTGGGCGGGGGGATCCTGCTGTGGCTGGTCTGCCACCTGCAGGCCTCTTTCTGGCTGAAGCGGAAGGGCGGCTCCCTGGAGCCGGCCGCCCGCAAGATCGTCGATCTGTTCGGCGACGAGATCCGGCGGCGCATGGTCGAGCCGGTGCGCGACTGGACGGCCGAGGTGTTGCGGGTCGGTCCTGCGGCCGGGTCGGCGGTCCTGCCGGGCGGGGAGAAGTGACCTCACGGGCCGGCGGGAGGGGGGAATGCCTCCCCCCTGACGGCGCAGGGCGAGTGGTGGGCAGGCCGGGAACGGCCGGGCCCGGTCTGGAGGAAAGCAGAATGGCACGGTTCCAGCGGTCGCGGTGGGTGCTCCTGTTCGTGGTCTGTCTCGGGTGGCTGTCGGTCGGCGCGGTGCGGGCCGAGACGGCGGATCTCGATTTCGGATTGCCGCTGTTCGGGCTGGAGGAGATCCGGCTGGAGCGGGAAAAGGCCCCGGACTTCAATTTGTCCCTGTTGAAGAAATACCTGGCCGAGAACGAGAACCACGGGCTGGCGCAGATGGCCGCCCTGTTCCGGTGGGTGGTCCTGATCCGGCTGTCGGACGAGCCGCGGGCCGCGGCCCTGAAGAAGATCGCGCTGGACCACCTGCGGGTGGAGGACCCGGCCAGGGCCCCGAAACAGGCGGTGCTGAACGACCTCCTTCTGCGCGGTCTTCTGCTGGCCGCCGACAAGGAACCCGACCCGAAAAACGTCAAGGATCACGAGCTGGAGGATGCCCTCCTGAAAGCGGAGGATCTCCTGGCCGATATGCCGGAATACCATCTGGTCAAGGGGATCCTGTTCCACCTACTGCGGTCGCGGCCCAACGAGTTCTTTGCTCCCATGCGCCCTCTCGAGGATCTGAAAAAGGCTCTGGCCATGGGGCCCAGCAGTGATCCCCACTTCTTCTACGTGATCGGGCAGGCCTTCCGTTTGCTGGGGACCCAGGAAAACAGTCTGTATCTGGCCATCGGATCCCTCGAGAAGGCCGCGGCCCTGGTGCCCGCCAACGGCAAACTGCAGAACACCCTGCTGGGGATCTACATGGGCCTGCACGAGAGCTATCAGAACCTGAAGAAACCCGAACCCTTCTGGCTCGAGGAGGCGGTCTACAAAAAGATTCTGACCCTCTTCCCGAACAATCCCCACGCCCTCAACAACCTGGGGTTCCTCTACGCGGAGTACGGCCTCAACCGGGAGCTGGCCCAGAGCCTGTGCCAGCGTGCCGTCGACCGGCTTCCCGAGAACGCCTCCTTCCGTGACAGCCTGGGCTGGGCCGCCTTCAAGAACCAGCAATACGACAAGGCGGAAGCCGAACTCCTGAAATCCATCGAGCTCAACCCAGACGTCTACGAGCCCTACTATCACCTTGGCACGCTGTATTACGTGACCCACCGCTATGACAAGGCCATCGCCCAGTATGACAAGGCCCTGCAGATCAAGCCCGAGGCTCCCGAGACGCTCAACAACTATGCCTACCTGTTGTCCGAACTCGACCGCGACATTGAGAAGGCGCTCGCCATGGCCACCAAGGCGGTCAAGCTCGAACCCTCCAACGCCTCCTACATCGACACCCTCGGGTGGGTGTACTTCCGCCTGGGCAAGCTCGACGAGGCCCACCGCTACCTCCAGAAGGCCCTTCAGCTGAGCCCCGACGTCGCGGAGATCCTGGTGCATCTCGGCAAGGTCTACCTCGAACAGGGGAAGTTCAACGCCGCCCTCGATTACATCAAGCAGGCCCATCGGGTCGACCCCCGCCAGGACAACCTGGAGCAGGACCTCTACCTGGCCATCACCCTCAAGGCCCATTACGGCGCCCTCGAGGAGTATCATCGCCTGTTCGGGGCCCAGGTGAATCCAGAAAAGATCAAGAGCATCCTGCTCACCCTCATCGGGATCTACCAGGGGGAAGGCCAATACTCGCAGGCGATCCGCATCACCCGGATGTGCGAGGCGCTCAAACGCGGAGAGCTCGACCTGAGCAAGCCGCTGTTCAACTTCTACCAGCTCGACCAGGCCTCCGGTCCGGTCCAGGCGCCCGCCAGCGGGGAACCCTCCACAGCGGGGGCGACGGAGGCCGCGGATGATGGCCCGGCCGGCGCGGCCCGCGAGGCCGAGCCGGCCATGCCGGATGCCATGCCCGAGGTGGCCGATGCCGCCTTCGCCATCCATTTCGGCCCGGTGATCTTCGAGTTCCTGGCCAGCCGCCTGGTTGCCTTCCCTGGCTTCGAACAGCTGGCGATGACCATCCTGGTCCAGGACATCCTCTCCCCCTCCACCTCGGCCCGGTTCGACCTGCAGATGCCTCAGCTCGACCAGCGCGACCCCCTCGCCGCCCTGGATTACTACCTGCGCCTGTTCGGCGCCCCCCCGGCGAGCGTCGAGGAGGTCGAAGGCGGCCGCCGGTTGCGCGGCAACCTAGGCCGGATTCCCATCTGGGCCTTCCACCTCGGGGATCACCTGGTCCTCGGGTTCACCGCCGAGCCGCCGCCTGTTCCCGACGTCAAGCGGCTGGAAAAGACCTTCCCCTATGACGCGGAAGCCCTGATGGGCCTGTATGTCAACTGGAACGCCTGGGAGGCGCGGGTGCCCCGCCTGCTCCTGGCCTTCCTGCCCAACCCCTTCGCCCCGTTCCGGGCCATCCTGTCGCACTACCAGTGGAACGCCGAGGGCTTGCACGAAGCCTCCCTGCTGGTGCCCGGGGTGGAGGTGAATCCGGGGTTCATGAAGGCCCTGGCCCGTGACCTGTATGCCTACAAGGTGCTCCTGCTGAAGATGGGTTTCGCCCCGGCCATCCAGGTGAAGGCCCGCGAGGGGTTGATCCTGATCGAAGCCGACTACGGCGGGGTGCCCGCCGGCTGGCGGGAGCGCGCCGCCCTGTTACAGCCCCTGTGGTTCGTCCTCCAGCCCCGGTGGCAGGCCTGGGTGTGCGCTTTGCGGCGGGTCTGCTTCGGCGGTACCCTGCAGGACCTGCCCACGCTCTGCCCGGCTGGTGGAGTCGTGACCGTCAGCGGCCCCACGGGAACCCTCGAATGCAGTGTCCACCGTGGTCCCGGCCTGTTCCCCCTGCCCGGCCTGGCCCGGGACCGGTGCGCCTACTCCTGCCAACGGCTGACCGACATGTTCCAGCGCCTGTCTCCACGCGTACTGCAGGAACTTCCGCGCGATGAGTTGCTAAAGAAGTTCCTGGTGGATTACAATATTCCCTCTTGCCCGACAGGGGGAGTCCTTTCCCTCGGTGCCGACGGCAAGGTGGGATGTTCCTTCCACCGGGAGAGCGAGGCCGGGCCATCGCCCGAACCCGTTTCCGCCCCGGCCAGGGAAGGGCAGACAGAGAACGAACAGACCAGATAGACAGGAGGGACCCATGCCAGCCATCAACATCCAGGACACCATTCTCCAGGTCCTCAAAGGAAAGGCCGAACCGGTCAAGATCTTCCTCATGAAGGGTTTCCAGATCCAGGGTACCGTCCTGGACTTCGACACGTTCGTCATCCTGCTCGAGTCCGAGGGAAAGAAGCAGTTGATCTACAAGCATGCCATCTCCACCATCCAACTGCCGGACGATTTCTCCCTCAAATCCGTCCAGCAGGAGTGACCGGCGGTTCCTCCCGCATTACGTCCTCCCTTCCCCGGATCCGGGTCATCCCCAGGTCCGGGGTTGTTTTTTTCGGCCCGGGTTCTTCGGCGGGGGGGCTTCCGGCCCGGCGGGCCGCCATTGGGGCGGCCCGCCGCCGGCCATGGGACGAGCGGGCGTTTTGCCCTGCCAGCGGTTGGGGCAGGGGGTCCCCTCCGGCCTCGGGTCTT
>CAZKPI010000243.1:0-7247 GCA_964554555.1 uncultured bacterium | reverse complement strand
TTGGACAGGCTGAGTCGCTGGGAAAGGCTCTGCAGGCGAAGAAGATGGAGATGGCGGCCGCCATCGCCATCACTGTCGCCGACTCCGAGCTTCTCGACCGGCTGACCGGCCGACGGATCTGCAAGGGGTGCTCCAGCAGTTTCCATGTCAAGTTTTCCCCGCCCAAGAAGGACGGAATCTGCGACCGGTGCGGCGGGGAGCTTCAGCAGAGGAAGGACGACACGGCCGAGGTGATCTCCCACCGGCTCCATGTCTACCACGAGCAGACCCAACCCCTGATCGAGTATTACCGGAAAGCGAAGATCATGCATCTGGTCGACGGAATCGGGCAGATCGACGTGATTTTCCAGAACATCTGTGCTATAATCGAAAGTCTGAAGGGCCTTGATTCCGCTCAAGTCAAAGGCTGAAATCGAGGTCATGGAACTGAACGGCGGCATTCTCGCCGCCGTTCTGGAAGGGGTCAAACGGCTGGCCAAACCCGGCGTTTCGACCCAGGAACTGGACAGGTTCGCGGAAGACGCCATCCGGCAGGCCGGGGCGGTGCCCGCCTTCAAGGGGTACCGCGGCTATCAGGCGACCCTCTGCACCAGCATCAACGATGAGGTGGTGCATGGGATCCCCTCCCGGAAACGGGTTCTGGCCGACGGCGACATTCTCAGTGTCGACATCGGCCTGAAGAAGGACGGGCTTTTCGCCGACATGGCCGTGACCATCCCGATCGGGACGGTCTCCGACGAGATCCTCGCCTTCCTGCGGATTTCGGCGGAGAGCCTGGAGAAAGCGATCGAGAAGGCCTGGCCGGGCAACCGGCTGGGGGACATCTCCCACGCGGTGCAGAGCCACGTCGAACGGCACGGCTTTTCGGTGGTCCGCGACTACGTCGGACACGGGATCGGGTATGGCCTCCACGAGGAGCCGGTGGTCGCGAACTTCGGCAAGGCAGGGACAGGCCCCCGGCTCCAGGCCGGGATGGTCCTCGCGATCGAGCCCATGGTGAACATGGGTGGGTACGAGGTCCGGTCCCTGAAGGACGGCTGGACGGTCGTCACGGTGGACGGAAGTCTTTCGGCACATTTCGAGCATTCGGTCGCGGTGACCGAAACCGGGCCCCGGGTGTTGACCCACTCCCACCCGGGACCAGGCAAAAAAGGGGAAACAGCAACGGCATGACCAAAGCGGACACCATTCAGATCGGGGGAAAGGTTCTCGAGCCTCTTCCCAATGCCATGTTCAAAGTCGAACTGGAAAACGGCCACGTGGTCCTGGCCCACATCTCCGGGAAGATGCGCATGCACTATATCCGCATCCTCCCCGGGGACAAGGTCACCGTGGAGCTGACCCCCTACGACCTGAGCCGTGGACGGATCGTCTACCGCTACAAATAATTGGAAATCAACCGGATTTTGGAGGCACCCATGAGAGTTCGGGCATCGGTCAAGAAGATTTGCGAAAAATGCAAGGTCATCAAGCGGCGCGGCGTCATCCGCGTCATTTGCGATAACCCTCGCCACAAGCAGCGCCAGGGTTGAACCGGAACAGGAGGTAACGACTTATGGCGCGTATCGCAGGCGTCGATCTTCCGCGGGACAAGCGCATCGAAGCGGCGCTTCCCTACATCTACGGCATCGGCTGGAGCCGGGCCCGCGACATCCTGATCAAGACCAAGATCAGCCCCGACACCCGGGTCAAGGAGCTGACCGAGGACCAGATCAACCAGATCAAGCAGACCATCGATCGCGAGTACCGGGTCGAAGGGGATCTGCGCCGGGAAGTCGCCATGAACATCAAGCGGCTCATGGACATCGGCTGTTATCGCGGCCTGCGGCACCGGAAAGGCCTCCCCGTGCGCGGCCAGCGCACCCACACCAATGCCCGCACCCGCAAGGGGCCCCGCCGGGCGATCATGAAGAACAAGTAATTCCCGTCCCGTCAGGGCGTGCATGAATTGAAGGAGCGGTAACATCATGGCAAAAACCGGACCCAAACCCAAGGCGCGCGCCAAGAAGCGCGAAAAGAAGATCGTCCCGAAGGGGCAGGCTCACATCCAGTCCACCTTCAACAACGTCAAGATCACCATCACCGACCTGCAGGGCAACGTCCTGTGCTGGTCGAGCTCCGGAGCCAACAGCTTCCGGGGATCCCGGAAATCCACCCCGTACGCCGCGCAGGTGTGCGCCGAATCGACCGGCAAGAAGGCCATCGAATACGGCATGCGGGAAGTGGAAGTCTACGTGGCCGGCCCCGGCATGAGCCGCGAGTCCGCCATCCGGGCCCTGCAGACCGTGGGCCTGAACGTGGTTTCCATCAAGGATGTTTCCGGAATTCCGCACAACGGCTGCCGCCCCCCCAAGCGGCGCCGCGTCTAAGGAGCGTCTCCCAATGGCCAGATACAGTGATTCCAGCTGCCGGTTGTGCCGGCGCGAAGGCGACACCCTCTTCCTCAAAGGCACCCGTTGTTTTACCGACAAATGCGCCTTCAAGCGGCGGGCCCAGATCCCCGGACAGCACGGCAAGGACCGCATGATGCGCAAGCAGACGGGCTACGAGGTCCAACTGCGGGCCAAGCAGAAAGTCCGCCGGATCTACGGCGTGCTCGAGCGGCAGTTCGAGAAATACTACGACATGGCTTCCGCCATGCCCGGCAACACCGGCACCAACCTCCTGCACCTGCTGGAGACCCGGCTTGACAACGTGGTCTACCGGATGGGCTTCGGCCTGTCCCGTCAGCAGGCCCGCATGTGGGTCACCCAGGGGCATTTCCAGGTGAATGACCACAAGGTCGACATCCCCAGCTACCGGGTCCGGCCCGGCGACACCATTGCCGTCCGCGAGACCAGCAAACTGCGCAAACAGCTGAAGGACCTGATGGAAAAGACCAGCGGCAAGGAAATGAGCCCCTGGCTCGAGGTCGATCGCGACGCCCTGAAGGGCAAGTTCGTGGCCCTGCCCGAGCGCGCCCAGCTCGACCAGAAGATCCAGGAATCCCTGATCGTCGAATACTACTCGCGGTAACGGAGGGGCCCCGAAGTGATCGAAATCAACCGACCCAAGATCAAGTTCCAGATGGGCGACAGCCCGAATCACGGTATCCTGACCCTGGAACCCCTCGAGAAGGGCTATGGCCAGACGCTCGGCAACTCCTTCCGGCGGGTTTTGCTCTCCTCCCTCCCCGGGTCCTCCGTGTCGGCCGTCCAGATCGACGGGGTTCTGCACGAGTTCTGCAGTATTCCCGGCGTCGTCGAGGACGTGACCGAGATCATCCTCAACCTCAAGAAACTGGTGGTCAACCTGCACCAGGACGAGCCTCTCACCGTGCGGCTCGAGGCCAAGGGCCCCTGCCAGGTGACCGCCGCCAGCATCGGCGAACACCCCAACCTGACCATCATCGAGCCTGAGACCCACCTGGCCCACATCACCGGTGATATCACCCTGGGCATGGATATCACCTTCACCCGCGGCCGCGGCTACAAACTCGCCGAACAGCAGAAGGCGGCCAGCCAGAACATCGGGCTGATCCTGGTCGATTCGCAGTATTCCCCCGTGACCAAGGTCATGTTCAACGTCGAGGACGCCCGCGTCGGGCAGGACATCAACTTCGACAAGCTGACCCTGCAGGTCTGGACCAACGGCAGTATGAAGCCGGTCGAGGCGATCGAGCTGGCCGGCAAATTTCTGCGCGCCCACATCGACCTCTTCCTCCACCTCGAGGACGAGGAGGAGGCGGCGGGCGAGGAAGGCGAGGAAGAGGAAGCCAGGCCCGCGGTCAAGGAAGATCTGGTCATGGTGGCCAGCCAGAAAAAGGAACCCCAGCAGAAGGGCTATCAGGACATCCTGATCAAGGACCTCGAGTTCTCCGTGCGCTCGCGCAACTGCCTGAAGAAGGCGGGCATCCACACCATGGGCGAGCTGGTGAACAAGAAGGCTTCCGAGCTCCTCGAAATCAAGAACTTCGGCAAGAAGTCGTTGAAGGAAGTCCGCGAGAAGCTGGCCCAGTTCAACCTGACCCTGCCGGGTGACGAAAACGGCGGAGGGACCGACGAATGAGACACAAGAAAATCGGACGGAAATTCGATCGCGAATCGCATCAGAGGACGGCGCTCCTGCGCTCCCTGTGCTCTTCGCTGGTGAAGTACGAGCGCATCCAGACCACCCTGCCCAAGGCCAAGGACCTGCGGCGCATCATCGAGAAAGCCGTGACCATGGCGAAAAAGGAAGGGGCCGAGAAGAAGGACGAACTGGTCAACTTCTTCCACTCCTCCGAGGACAAGGAGATCAAGGGGCGCGAGGCGATCCGGAAGTATATCTCCAACCTGCCCAAGGTCCTGCGGGAGAAGGCCGAGAAATACCTCGAGGATCCCAAAAAGAACCCCAAGCCGGAGTTCGTGGTGGAATACCTTGCTTCGGACGGCGAACGGGCCAAGGGTCCCCGCATCCTTCGGGTCGAGGGCATCATCACCAAGCTGGTGAAGCGGATCGCCCCCCGGTTCAAGGAAGTGGGCGGCGGTTACACCCGCATCTTCAAACTCGGCAAGCGCCGCGGCGACGCCGCTGACATGGCGCTGATCGAGTTCCTGCCTGCCGGCCAGGTGAGCGAACTGCCGATGAAAATCGGCTGGAAGCCCTGCCGCACCGCCTGATCCGGAGGCCGTCACCCGCTTCTTGGCAAGCCTGACGTTCGACCGGGTCACGTTCTCCTACGGACCCCAGACCTCCCCGATCCTCGGGGAGGTTTCCTTTTGCCTGCGAAAGGGCGAGCTCGCCGGCCTGTTCGGGCGGAACGGGTCGGGAAAGTCGACCCTGACCCTGCTGGCGGCGGGGCTTCTTCTGCCCTCCAGCGGGCGGGTGGAGGTGGCGGGGATCGACACCGCCAGCCGGGATCCGGAGATCCAGCGGCGGGTCGGGCTGTTGTTCCAGGACGCCGACCGGCAGATCGTGGGCGCCACGGTCGAGGAGGACCTGGCCTTTGGCCCGGAAAACCTCGGCATGGAACCGGGCGAGATGCGGGTCCGCGTGCCGGAGGTGGCGCGGCGGCTGGGGCTGGGTGAGTGTCTGTCGCGTCCGGTGGCGGAACTGTCGGGCGGCATGCGGCAGAAACTGGCCTTGGGCGGGGTTCTGATCATGGATCCCGATTTCCTGATTCTCGACGAACCGACCTCCCAGCTCGATCCCTGGGCCCGCCGGGATTTCTGGGAGATCCTTCTGGAAATGCGGGCCGAGCGGGACCTGGGCATCCTGGTGGTGTCGCCCCAGGCGGCTGATGCCGAGCGGCTGGAGCGGGCCATGGTCCTGCATGGCGGGCGGCTGGTCTACGATGGCGGGGTGGGGGAACTGTGGCGGCATCCTGCCTTTGGGGACTGGGGAATCCGGCTTCCCGAGTCCGTCCGGTGGCGGACCGGGATGGGAGCCCCCGCCGGATGGGGCCCAGGGCCCGGAACCGGGGGCCCGGCGGGCGGCGGAGCGGGGCCGGGAAGGCCGGTGGACGGCGGCCTGGAGAAACCGCCTGGCGGGGTCCCCGGATGAACCTGCAGTTCGAAGGGCTGGTGGCAGGACGCGACGGCCGCGCGGTGGTGGGGCCGCTGACCGGGATGTTCCCGGGGCCTGGCCTGCACCTCATCGTCGGGCGGGCCGGGGCGGGCAAGACCACCCCGCTGATGACGCTGGCCGGGTTCCTGCCGGCCCTGGCCGGCGGCGTGCGGGCCGGGGCGGAGACCTGGTCGGCCGAGGGGAGGGTCGGCCTGGCTTTCCAGAATCCCGAAACGCTGTTCTTCCTGCCCACGGTCGGGGAGGAAGTGACCTACGCCCTGCTGGCGAGGGGCCAGCCGCCTGCCACGGCCGAGGCGGCCGGTCGTGACTGGCTGGGGCGGTGGGGACTGCCGGGGGATTCCTTCTGGGGCCGGAACCCGCTGACCCTCTCGGGTGGGGAGAAACGCCGGGTCGCTCTCGCCGCCTGCACGGTGTTCCGCCCCGGGCTGGTCCTGCTCGATGAGCCCCTGGCCGGGCTGGACGGGGAAGGCCAGGACAGTCTGCTCGCCGTGCTGGCGGGTTTGGCCGCCGAGGCGCTGGTGATCGTGGTCACCCACGACGTGGAGGCCTTCCTTCCCCACGCCCGCGGCCTGCTGGTCCTGGGCGGCGGGGTGGGGGAGTGGTTCGGGGACGGCCGCCTCTTCCTGGCCGCCGCCCTGGAGAGACCCGAACTCTTCCCATTGCCGGACTGGTACCGGGCGGCGGTCGGCGGCCTTGGCCTTCGTCCGGGGGAGCTCCCTCCCTGGCCCACTGCCGACGCCCTCTGGGCCACCGGGGCAGGCCGGCGATGAACTGGTACTCCTTCCGGAAATTACCATGGTACATTTGCTGAATTCATGTCGGGAGACAAACGGCCTTCCGGCGCCGGCCGGCCGGCCGGGGAAGCGGTCGGCGGCGGCCGGCCCGGGGCGGCGGGGATGCCTGGAGGCTGGGGAGGGGAGATGCGCGGGCTGACCTACCGCCCCGCGGATACCTTCCTCTTCCGCCTGCATCCGGTGGTGAAGGGGGCGGGGGTGTTTGCCTGGATTCTCTGGTTCTCCCTGCACCCGGGAGGCCTGGCGGTTTCCGGGGCCGGGGTGGCCTTCCTGCTGGTTCTGGCGTGGGCGGGAGGGGTTCCGGTGCGCGACACCCTCAGCGAGTTGAGGGGGATCGTGGTCCTGCTTGTCGTCGTGGCTCTGGTGAACCTCACCGGCGAGGCGGGAGGCTCCTGGCGGCAGGCCGGGGATGCGGTGGCCCGGGTTTGCGGCATCTTCCTGTGGTCGGCCGTCCTGGTCACGGTCTCGTCGCCGGCCGAGCTCACCTTCTTCTGGGAGCAGGCCTTCCGGCCGCTGGCCGTCTTCGGCATCGACCGGCGGGAGCTGGCGCTGGTGATGGTGATCGGCATCCGGTTCCTGCCGGTGGTCCTCGCCGAGATCGAGCGGATCCGGATGGCGCAGGCCGCCCGCGGAGCCGGGTTGGGCCGGGGGGCCGGCCCGGTGGTCCGGATCCGGAGTCTCCTGCCCCTGTTGATCCCGACTCTGGTCCTGGCGATCCACCGGGCGGGCGATCTCGCCCTGGCGATGGAGGCCCGCGGCTATCGGCTCCATGGGCCGCGCACGCGTTACCATGATTTCCGCCTGGGTACCAGAGACCTGGCCGCCGCGTTCCTCCTGCTCGGGGTTCTGGCCGGAACGATCTGGCAGGGGCGCCCCTGATTGTGAGCGGTCACCGTCCCCCGCTTT
>CAZKPI010000242.1:3755-7258 GCA_964554555.1 uncultured bacterium | reverse complement strand
GTCAGGAATCCCGCCTTCCCCGCGCGGGGTCAGATTGATCGAGACCACCGTCTCCTGGCCGGGGTTGGCGAGAATGTCCTTTTCCAGGTCGAGCCCGGCCGAGGCCAGGAAACTCTCGACCGTCTTCGTCTGGGGGAACTCGCGCAGATTCTGCATCAACCCGGCGGCGCTCTGGCCCATGTGCACCTGCGCAAAGGTCATCAGGCTGTCGGAGGCCAGATATTTCACCATCGTCAGAGGGGCCGGCGGACCGCCGGTCTCCTGCAGATTCTGCTGGTACATCGGCCCCCCGAGCATCTGCACCCGGAACTCCAGGCCGTCACGGCTCAGCAGGCCCGCGAACACGATCAGGTCGGCCACCTGCAGAACCGGCAGGACGCGGGTCCGCAGTTTGAACATCTGCGACTGCCGCAGACCCTCGGGGATCTTTCCCGAATCCAGGGCGGAGGTCAGGGGCCCGACCAGGCCCTTGGGATCGAACACGCCTCGGAACGAAAACCCCTCCTTGGCCGCCGGCAGGCCGCCGGCCAACTCGGCCAGGACCGGTTCCGCCTGGGCCAGAAGCCGTTCGGCCGCTTTCTTTTGAGCCCCGCTCCAGTCGCGGGCGAACAGACGGTCCTTGAACAGGTTCCCCAGCGAGAACGAGGAACCGTAGAAGCCGGCCATCTGCAGTTGGCCGTTCTCGAACAGGTTGGCCTGGCCCAGCACCAGCCGCCCCACCCGCCGGAAAAACTCCGTTGGCTCCTTCTCGGGGGCTTCCAGAAACCCGCCCATCCGGGCAATGGAAAGCACATACATGGCAGACTCCGGCTCGGCGGCCGGCGCCGAGCCTTGCGCCCAGGAAGAGCCCGTCCCGAAGGGAATCGCCGCCAGGGCCAGGATCAGGGCCATGGCCATGGCGCCGGCGCGGCAGGACGACAGGTGGCAATAGCGGTGCATGGGAATCCTCCTTCTGGAGTTCTCCGAAAAGTATAGCCTACCACCCCCCCACGAACAACCTCAGGATGTTCCCTTCCCGACCGCGATGAATGTGGTAAAATGGGTCCGTGCGACAACCGGAAACACCCTCCACTTCCGGCGCCGGCCTTTACCGACACGAGGTCGGCAGGGCTCCGTTCCCGCCATGGATGACGGCACGAACCACCGGTGCCGCGCGGCGCACGCCCGCCCCCCGGACGGCACGCCGGTTCCCCCGTCGCACCGCCGGCTTCCTTCTGCTGGTCATCATCACCATCATCCTGGCGATGGCCATCCTCATCTTCGCCCTGTCGTCGCACAAGAGCGGAGCCATCGAACAGCTCGCCCGCACCATCGACCAGAACCGCCTCGCCATCCTGGCCCAGTCGGGCAACAACGAGATGGTGGCCTTCATCAAGGACAACGCCAACAACCTGGGATCGACCTACGTGTTCGGGAAATTCCGGGAGGTCTTTGCCGCCGCCGCGCCGCCGGCCCTGCCCAAGACCATCCGGCTCTTTCCGCAGGGCGCCTCGTCCGAATACTGCCCGCAGGAAACCCAGAAGATCGCCCAGGATGCAGGCTACAACATCCGGATCGTCAGCAAGGCTGATCTCGTCGTCTTCGGGGCTTCCGAGGTCGATGACATGCGCGCCTGGCAGGGCTACCTGGAGGTGGTCTCCCGGGCCTCCCATGTCGACCGGCCCGACAACATGGTCGAGATCAAGGAACGCCGCGACGTCAAGCTCGTCGACCTCCGCCATTTTTTCGACCAGTACGTCTTCTTCTGCAAGAACTACATGCCCGACTATAACCATCCCCGCAAGCGGCTTGTCCTCAAAGGGGTCAAGACCTCGAGCTTCGCCAAGGGGTGCTATTCCCGGGCGTATTTCGGCAACCGCTGTTACCCCGACAACCAGGAGTTCCCCGCCGGTGAGGGCCGGCTCTGGTTCGACGTCTCCTACAACGAACAAAAGGACCTGCTGGGAGCCCTGGTCAAGGTGGGAAACCGGGTGGCTTTCCCCAACAGCCCCGAGGACTACCTCTACTGGACGAACGTGGCCACCTTCAGCTTCATCAAGGGGCCGCTCGACACCCCCGCCTTCTACCGGGTCGAGGCGGCCAAGCACGTCTACGAGACCATCGTCAACGCCGCCGCCGAACGGAAATGGCCGGTCACCAGATTCGACCGGGGCAAGCCCCTGTGGGAAAAGGCCCGAACCTCGATGGGCAGTAATATCAACGACAAATCGGCCGCCTACAAGATCTGCGAGGATTTCACGAACAATGACCTCGCCAATGCCGCCGCCCGCAACTACGGAGCCTGCGCCGGGTTCCGCCAGGTGGTGAAGACCTGTTTCGAAAAATGGTGCATCCGGTGGGGATACACCGACGCCGAATCGATCTGGAAGGTCAAGGAACGCGACCTGAGCTCCCTGCCTCAGCCAAAGGAATGGGTCAAGAACCTCCAATACGGAGGCCTGGCCTCGGAGACCTACGAACTCGACGGCCAGAAAATGGGCGCGTATTTCTACGAGTATCTGAAGGACGGCACCGGCGACCTGCCCAACAAGGAACGCTGCCGCGTCGGCATCATGGCCCAGGTGTTCGGCACCCCATCAGACCGCCGGCCCCTCCTGATCGAGGGCCGCGCCTACCTGCGATTCTTCAAGATCGCCTTCCTCGACGATTTCACGACCGATTTCGAAACGCTGACCGACCTCAAGGCCCCGGAATTTGCGGGCACCACCGTGGTCTTTCCCCCGGTCCCCGTCGATTTCCGGCGCCCTGACCCCGCCACCGCCGACAACACGACCTTCCAGAACACCGACCTCGGGCATAACCTGCTGACCCACCCCAAGACCGAGACCCGGGAACCGGCCGATCGCTCACACCTGACCCCCTACCTGGAAAAATACCTGATGAGCCGCGACATCTCCACCATCCCCCTCAACTGCCTGCTCGGCACCTCGATGCAGATCCCCGCTCCCGGCGGCGAGACTTCCTACGACCCGTGGAGCGGCGTCCTCACCAACCCCTGCGCCGAATTCAACCCGAAAACCGGTGACAAATACTACCGCTGTATCGACTGGGCGATGCTCAGCCGCGATTACCAGACCGGCGCCGACTTCGTCGCCGACCGCGTCCAGGACGACGGCGGGAAAAAGACCCTGTATCTCGACGGCGTCATGCTGATCCGCAAGGGACCTCTCGACCTGTCGCAGGTCAGCCGGTTCGTCGGCAAGGGACTGCTGTTCGTCGGCGAGGGCGACTGCTACCTGGGAACCCTCAAAAAGGCCCCCGCCGGCTCCTTCGGCGAGAACCACCTGCGCATCTACCTGCACGGGGGCGATTTCGAGATCCGCTCCACCACCTCCGACGTTGAAATCGAGGCATCTCTCACCGCCCTCACCTACAAGGGGAAGAACCCGCCCAACCCGGGCGCCGCCGAAAATCAGGGGAACCTGTACTGCAACGGCAAGAATGTCACCATCTTCGGCAACCTCATCCTCCAGCCCGCGGTAACGGAAGTAGTTGTACACCCG
>CAZKPI010000242.1:0-3745 GCA_964554555.1 uncultured bacterium | reverse complement strand
ATCCTCGACTACCTCCAGCTCGAGTGGGGCGCCCGCGGCCTCCCCATCGACGGCACCCTGACCGTCGAACATGACCCGCTCATCTTCAACCCCGAGTCGCCCACCAGCCCGGGTGGTCCCAAACAGGACCCCTACCGGGTCAGCATCGGGGAAGTCCGCACCCTCTACACCATGAACGCCGGGGAAAGGAGCTTCTGACATGGACCAGGCCCGGCTGTTCATCGTCTTCACCGTCGTCCTGTGCATGATCTTCACCCTGGGCATCCTCCACCACTACAGCCGCCAGCCCGCTTCCCCGCGGTCAACGGCCGCCTCCGGTCCGGGCTGGTCGGCGGGGGGCCCGCCCGGGACCGACTCCTCCACCCCGGTTCCCCCCCCGGAAAACCCCTTCACCAGCGGCGCCAACCGGCCCAACGTGGTCGTCCTCCCCCCTCCCTCCTTCTGCTACGGCACCACCTCCCCCGACGAAACCGACCAGTCGTTCCGGGACGGCGCCGAACGCATGAGCCCCGCCCCCCCCCGAAGGAACCAGACCATGCGCCAGAATGAACAGCGGCGGGGCATGAGTTTCCCCGAGATCATGGTAGCCGTGGTGGTCATCTCCCTGTGCGTCGTCCCCCTGCTGTGGGTCCTGACCTCCTCCCGCACCGACACCTCGAAAGCCATCAACTACCTGCGGGCCGTTGAGCTGGCCAACGAGGCCATCGAATGGGCCAGCGTGGCCCCCCTCCACCGCAAGGGATACACCAACGACACCGTCCGGCAGATCGGCGGGTCCCTCGTCACCGCCGTCGGCGCCGGGTTCGCCCCCGCCCCCATCGACGTCACCCCCAGCGCCAACGGGGACTGGCAGGCTGAAGGCCTGCTGGCCCCGTCCCTGACCTATTCCGAACAGTACAACAGCGCCTTCTTCTTCCGCACCATCGACGTCCAGGACGTCACCAGCGGCATCAGGCAGGGCTTCCTGCGCCGCGTCACCGTGACCGTCGAATGGGCCGAGGGCAAGAAACCCCAGCACCTCGACCAGCCCGGCGGCGAGCGCAACAAGAAGATCGTCCTCACCACCCTCATCCTCAACGACAAACAGCTGGTCTACTGATGAAGATGAACCCCGCCCGCCACCGCCGCCGCCCCGGGTTCACCATGGTCGAGATGATCGTCACCATGGCCATCGGCATTCTCGTCTTCATGATGGTCAGCCGGTTTTTGACCGGCACCCGGTTCCAGTTCATGCACGGCACCGTCAACCTCCAGAACCTGCAGGACGCCCGCCTCGCCATCAACCACCTGCGCCGCGACTTCTCCTCGGCCACCATCTTCTTCGGCAGTACCTTCACCAAAACCAGCTACAAGACCGTCCGCGCCCTCCAGGCGCGCACGTTCAGCCAGCCCACCGTCGACCCTGCCAACCCCAGTGAGAAGCTGATCTCCATCAAATCCCCGCACCAGATCGGCTTCTTCCGGTTCACCTTCGAGACCGCCGGCGAGAAACCCACCGTCGAGCGGGTCCTGTACCGCTTCGACCCCGCCGCGAAAACCTTGACGCGGACGTCTCCCAGCCGTAGCATGGAGTTCAAGGGCTTCGAGGACGTCGAGTTCCGCCTCTACTGCCATGGTCTCAACCCCGATGTCCCCCTGCTCTGGGTCCGCTTCCTGATCCACGAAGGAGAGGAGATCTACGGGAAAGCCGATATCGGCAAGGCCCTCGAACTCACCACCACCATTTCCAGCCCGTTCCTGACCAGCAGTCTGCAAAACCTGCCCTGGAACTTCGAAACCTACCAGGTGAAAAAATAGTGTGAACCGTCCGGACCGCCGGATCGTCTGACGAGTGAAATCACCCGCAAGGGAAATCTGGAGGAGGAAACCCATGAAAACCATCCGCAAATCGATCGCCTGGATCCTGATGGGCCTGCTGATCATCAACCCCCTGGTTTTTGAAGCCGCCGCCTGGGCCGCCGACAAACCCGCCACCGCCTCGGACACCTCAGACGCCACCGCCAGCGCTGACAAGGGCGCGGCCGACACCGCCGCCGCCAGCGACAAGCTGAACGCCACCAAAAACGCCAAGACCAACTCCTTCATGAGCAGTGGCACCAAGAACAAGATCAAGGAGGCCAACAAACAGCTCAACAACGCGAAAGACCAGGTCAACGACGTCAAGGGCAGTGCCAAGGAAACCGCCGACTCGGTCAAGGGCATCGCCGCCGCCGCCTCCAACAAGGACGACTCCACCTTCTCCAAGCTGACCAAGGTTCAGGCGGCCGTCCAGAAGGCCCTGATCAAGGTCGGTCAGCTCCTCCAGAAGATCGGACAGCTTCTCAAGACCGTCGGCCAGGCTCTCATGGCCATCGGCCAGGTCCTCTCCGGCATTCCCTGGACGGCCGCCATCGGCGCGGCCCTCATCAAGGTCGGCAAGGTCCTGGTCACGGTCGGCACCATGCTCGATACGGTCGGCAAGGCCATCGAGAAGGTCGGACAGGTGGCCGGCAAGGCAGACATGAACTTCAAGGACGCCCTGACCGGCATCGTCACCGCCGCCAAGAACGGCTGGAAGGAAGGCCAGTCCAAGGCCGACGCCATGGAAAAAGAAACCAAGGAAAAATACGGCCAGGAAGCCTCCTCCTCCACGGACACCAGCACCGCCGCCGATGATGCCGCCGCCGACGACAGCGCGGGCGACTCCGGCGACGAAGCCGACGACCGCCCCGCCCAGGATTCGGACGACGCGGACGCCTCGGCCGACGAGTAATCCCCGACCCGCTTCAATCACAACCCCCGGGGGCCCTCCCCGGGGGTTGCGCTTTTCCCCGATCCGTTCCAAGACCTCCTCTGAGGGGCCCCTTCCCCTGCCAGGGACCAAGCCCCGGGCGAATCCCGGGGGGCCGTTCTGACCGCTGACGCCGAAGGCTGTCAGCCAAACCCGGACTGATCCCCCCTGCTTCAGACGAGGCGCAGGGAATCAGGCGGCTGAGGTGGCGGCGGGCCCGGCCGCGGAGAACAGCGGTTCGAGAAGGTCGCGCAGTTCGCTCCGGGCCTTGAACAACCGCGACTTGGCGGTCCCTTCCGGGATGTTGAGAAGTTCCGCCACCTCGTGCAAGGGGAGATCGAGCAGATACCGCATCACCAGGATCTCTCGATGGACCTCGGGCAGACGGGCAAGGCAGGCGTGCACCTGGGTGGCGTCTTCCCTGAGGAGGACCTCCCGCTCGGGAGCGGGGCTGACATCGCGAATGGCCCCGGCCAGCACTGCCGGGTCGAGGGGACGCGGCACGCTCTTGCGGCGGTGCGAGACAGCCAGGTTCCGGGCGATGGTCATCAGCCAGGCCCGGAACGACAGGGCGGGGTTGTGCTGGGCCGCCTTGCGGTGGACGAGGAGAAAGGTTTCCTGCGTGATATCTTCAGCGTCGGTGGCGTTTCCCAGAAAATGGAACAGGAAGCGGTACACCATCCCCTGGTGGCGCCGGACCAGCGCTTCAAACGCGTCGAGGTCCCCCCCCAGGATGCCTTGGAGGAGGACCTGATCGGAAACGTCGGGGGTGGGCTTCACGGGGAGCCGCGGGCCGGAAGGATCAATCCTGGGGAACCTCCGGGCGGTCGGAATCCGGGACAATGGTCGAACTGGCTTCGCTTTCAGGCAGAGGTTCCCAGCCAGCCGGGCCAACCTGCAGTTCGTCGCCGGGGCCGAGCACCTTCCGCCCCGACCCCGCCTCGACCTGCACCCGCCCGGCAGTCACCTGCACCA
>CAZKPI010000241.1:0-7259 GCA_964554555.1 uncultured bacterium | reverse complement strand
GTCGGTGCGGGTCGCCATCGCCACCGTACTGGGCGAGACCCGCGACCCGCGCGCCATCCGCACCCTGTCGCAACTGGTCAAGGATTCTTCCGACAAGGTCCGCTCGGCCGCCATCCAGGCCATCGGCAAGATCGGCACCACCGCCGCGGTCCAGCCGGCCATCGAAGCCCTGAAGGACACCCAGGAGGCGGTGCGGGCCAAGGCCGCCGAGGTGCTCGGCGAGCTGAAGGACACCGCCGCCGTCGAGTTCCTCGAGAAGACCACCCACGACACGTCCGAACTGGTCCGCCAGATCGCGGTCAAGGCCCTCGCGGCGATGGCTGACGCCCGCGTGCCCGACATCATCATCGGCTGTCTGTCCGACAAGGCGCAGGGGGTGCGCAGTACCGCCGTCGAGATGCTCGGCGCCCGCAAGGACCGCGTCGCCCTGCCCCACCTGATCAAGGCCCTGGAAGACGCCTCGGAGGTGGTGCGCGAGCACGCCGCCGGGGCCCTGGCGCGGCTCGGCGATCCCCAGGCCATCATGCCCCTGCTGGCCCGGCTTGACGACCCCTCGCCCCTGGTCCCCCTGGCCTGCAGTGAGGCCATCGTCAGCTTCCAGGCCCGCTCCTACCCGGTGCTCATCGAGGCCCTCAAACACGCCGAGGAGCGCATCCGCCGCCACGCCTGCGACCTGCTGATCCGCATCGGGGATGAAGCGCTGATCCAGAAACTCCTGCGTCTGCTCGCCGACCGCCACAACTTCCTGCGCGAGAACATCGCCCGCATCCTGGGCCGCATCGGCACGGGGAAGGAAACCGACGGCCTGATCATGCTCCTGGGCGACCGCAACAGCTCCGTGCGCCGCACCGCCGCCGAGGCCCTCGGCCAACTGCGCGACATCCGGGCCATCGTCGCCCTCAAGAAGGCCGAACGCGACCAGAGCCGCGAGGTACGCCAGGCCGCCGCCACCGCCCTCCAGGAGATCTTCAAGGCCCACAAGCTGGGCTGAACCGCGCGGGTCCCGCGGGGCGGGGGGCTCTGCGCGGCCGCCCGGCCCGCGGGGTTCAGTGGTGGGGGTTCTTCTCGACCAGCCGCAGGGCCCGCAGGACTGATTCCTCGGCCAGGCGCCGGTTGTTGGCGTCGGTCAGGAACGAGTCGGGGGTGGTCAGCACGTCGTATTTGTCGAGCACCCAGTATTTCGACGGCAACTGGTTGAGGGCCAGGGCGGTGACGTCGAACACGCAATCCTGGCAGTCACACATTTCCCAGCGCTGGATCAGGTCCGCCACCACCTCGAGAACGAGGGGCTCCCACATGTTGCGCAGGCGGCCAAAATCATACTTGCTCAAAACCGGCGACTGGCTGGGTTCCATCTGGCTTCCCTCTTCTGGGCTTTTCGAATCCTGGGGGGCGGGCCCGGCCGCGGCCCGGCCCGGACCGGTCCCAATTGTAGCACGATCAGCCGCCCCGCGGCGGGAAAATCACGTCGGACACCACGATCTGGGCCGACCGCACGCCGTTGTACTCGTTGGCCTCGACCGCGAAGACCACGTCGCAGGTGCCGTCGGTCACCACGTCCTGGTCGAGGAGGCCGCCCAGGTTGAACCCGATGCCGTAGACCGCCTTTCCCGATGATTTGCGAAACTTGAACCGCAGGTGGTTCTTGCTCTCGCCCACCTTGCGGACCTCGTAGAAGGCCGCCCCGCGGGCCAAAAACAGCGGCTGGGGATTCTCGATGCCGAAGGGGGCGAACCGCAGGAGGTCCTCCAGGAAGGTCTCATCGACCTGGTCGACCGGCAGGGGGGCATCGATCACCCACTCGGCCTGCAGGTCGGCGTCGGTGATCGCCGTGCTGGCGTAGGCAGTCAGACAGCGCCGGAACTCGTCGATGCGGTCCCTGGGCAGGGTGAGACCGGCCGCCCCCACGTGGCCGCCGTATTTCTCGAGCAGGTGACTGCAGGTATGCAGGGCGTTCATGATGTTGATCGACTTGTAACTGCGCGCCGAGCCGAGATACTTGCCATGGTCCTCGAGCAGAACGATCACCGGCCGGCAAAAGTCGAGCATCAGGCGGGTGGCCACGATGCCGGTCACCCCCTGGTTGGGCTGGGGGACGATGACGACCAGGATGCGGGCCTGTGTCACGTCGTTCTGGGCCAGCAGGTGTTCCTTGACCTGGCGGTAGCATTCCTCGCCCAGCCGCTTGCGTTCGAGGTTCAGCTGGAACAGCTCCTCGGCCAGCTCCTTGGCACGGGCGGCCGACTCGGTCGTCAGCAGTTGGATGGCCAGCTCGGCGGACCGCAATCGCCCGCTGGAATTGAGGATGGGGGCAATGTTGAAGCTGATGTCGCGCTCCGAGATCCGCTTCTTCTTCCAGCCCAGCTGGGCGTAGAGCTGCTGCAAGCCACTGCGCCTGGTGTTGCTGGCGAACTTCAGCCCCATCTGGGCCAGGGTGCGGTTCTCCCCGCGCAGGGGGACCATGTCGGCGACGGTGCCCACGGTCAGCACGTCGAGGGACCTCTGCCACATGGCCTTGACCTGCGGTTCCATGGCCTCCAGGAACTTGAGGTACATCACGATCAGGCGGCGCGCCCCCTGACAGTCGGGGGGGATCAGCATGTCGTCGGCAATCGCGTCCTTGGCGGGGACCCCCAGCTCGGGGGTGCAGGTGCGGGCCAGCCGGGAGATGAACAAGGGAGTGCCGCCCCTGATGCCGGGCAGGACCTCGGCCAGGGCGTCCCGCTCCTCGGGGCTGAAGAAGAGCAGTTGGGCATGGGCGAGGGTCTGGGGGTGGAGATGCTTGACGTGGGAAAACCCATCCCGCGGGGTGAAGCGGACGACATCGACCTCTTCGCCCTGGAAATCGATGGCGATGAGGGGCCGGGCGAGATCCTTCGCCCTGGCCAGCACCAGCGCCAGGGCCAGCTTCTGGGCCACCCCGACGCCGGCCATGTCGCGCTGGGCGGCCGGACTGCCGGGCAGTTTGGGGTCGATGATCGCCACGGCCTGGGGCAGGGCGGCAGGGGGTTCGTGGTGGTCGGTGACGATCACATCGATGCCGAGAGACCGGGCATACTCAACCTCGGCGAGGTTGCTGATGCCGCAGTCGACGGTGATGATCAGGCCCACCCCGTCCCGCTTCGCCGCGTCGAGGTAGTCGCGGTTCAGCCCGTAGCCATCCTCGATGACGGGGACGGTGAAGTCGACCTTGCGGGTGAGTTCGCGCAGGGTCTCGACCATCAGGACGGTCGCGGTGATGCCGTCGACGTCGCGGTCACCGTAGACCCGGATGCTCTCCTCGCGTTCGACAGCCTGCAGGATGCGATGGACCGCCTGGGGGATCCCGTCGAGCAGGTAGGGGGAGGTCAACGAGCGCGCCCGCGGCTCGAAGAACCGCTCGATGGCCACGGGATCGCGCAAACCGCGGTTCCACATGATGCGCAGGAGGATGGGCGGGATAGCGGTCGCCGCATGCAGGGCGGCGATCTCGGCTTCCGGGGTTTCCAGGACCTTCCACAGGCGGGTCATGTCTCGCGGTACCGTTCGATGGCCTGCATCTTCGCCTCGTCGGCGATGACCTCGAGGAACGCGGCGACCACCTTGGGGTCGAACTGGGTCCCCGAGCATTTGAGCAGTTCCTGGGTGGCCGCATCCTTGTCCAGCGTGTCGCGGTAGGCGCGCTTGCTGGTCATGGCGTCGTAGGAGTCGGCCACACAGATGATGCGGGCCAAGAGCGGGATCGCCTCCCCCTTCAGGCCCTCGGGATATCCCTTCCCGTCGAACCGTTCGTGATGGTATTTGATCAGCGGCACCTTCTCCTTGAGGAACTTGGCCGGCTCGATGATGGAAGCCCCCCGCACGGGGTGGGTCTTGATCAGCTGGTATTCGTCCTCGGTCAGGCGCGTCGTCTTCTGGATGATGGTCTCGGAGATCCCGATTTTGCCGATGTCATGGAGCAGGGCCCCGATGTGGAGGGTCTTGAGGTGCTCGGGATCGAGGTTCATCACCCGGCCGATCTCGAGGGAATACAGAGCCACGCGCTCGCTGTGGCCGCGGGTATAGGCGTCCTTGGCATCCAGGGAGTTGGCCAGGGCGCGCACCGCCGACAGATAGCTGGCCTCCAGATCCTCGTAGAGCTGGGCATTGTTGACGGTGATGGCGATCTGCGAGGCCAGCGTCATCAGCATCGACAGGTCGTTCTCGTCGAAACTCTCGCCTGACAGCTTGTCCGAGACCGACAGGACCCCGATCGGGTGGTCCTTCACCTTGAGGGGGACGCAGAGGGAACTGCGATTGACGCCGTCACCATCGGGGCTTTCCTCAGCCCGGTTGTTGATGACCATCGGCTCGCCCTTCTGGAACACCTTGCCGGCGATGCCCTCCCCCACCGCGATGGGCTTCAGGGGCGCGTCTGGCTTGATCCCCTTGTGGACCTTGACCTGCAGTTGCCCCGACTCTTCGTCCATCAGGATGAGGGAACTGGTCTTCACTCCGCCCATCACCCGCGAGGTCATGTCGATGATCATCTCCAGCAGGCGCTCAAGATCCAGCACCATGCTCATGCTCTTGCCCACCTCGTGCAGGGTGTTCAGCTCGAGGATCTTGCGGTTGAGGTCCTGGTACAGGCGGGCGTTCTTGATGGCGATGCTGGCCTGCTGGGCCAGGGTCTCCATCAGGGTGAGATCCCGGGGGGTGAAGGGTTCGCCTGAGATCTTGTTGCTCGCGGAGATGACCCCCAGCACCTCCTCGTTGTTCCGGATCGGGAAACACAGGGAACTTCGCACCACGGGAGCGCTCTGCAGGACCCGGGCGTCGTCCTCGCCGGCCAGGTCGTTGACCAGGACCGGTTCTCCGGTCGCGAACACCCGGCCGGCCACCCCGTTGGTGATGGGCACCCGGCGGGAGCTGGGCAGGAGGCCCACGTCGAGCCCCTTGGCGATCTTGACGATGAACTCCTGGGTCCGGCGATCGACCAGCATCAGGGAACACCGCTTGACCCCGCCCAGGACCGAGATCGTGGTATCGACGATACACTCGTACAACTGGTCGAGATTGAGCACCGAGTTGATGGCCCGGCCGGCCTGGTGCAGGGTGGACAACTCGAAGACCCGGCGGTCGAGCGCGGCGTTCTTGCCGCGCAGGTCTTCCAGGTGCAGGTTGACCGCCTGGGTCATCCGGTTGAAGGCGGCCACCAGGGTGCCGATCTCGTCACCGGGGACGGTCTCCGCCACCGGCTGAAGGTCGCCGGCGGAGGCCCGCTCGACCGCCGCCGCCAGCATCTTCAGCGGGCGGTGCAGGAGGTTGGCCAACAGCCAGGACCACACCCAGGCCAGGGCGCAGAACAGGAGGGTCCAGGCCAGGTTCCCCGTGATGATCCCGCGGCGGCGCTCCCCGTCACCCGCCGTGGCGAAGGTCAGCCGCAAAAACCCGATCGCCTCGGTGCCGCCCGGCGGCCGGATGGCCAGAGGCAAACCGGTGACGGTCCCCTCGTCACCGCCCCGCCCGATCAGGGACTGCCGGGAGGAAGCCAGCTCGACGGCCTCGGCATCGGTGATGGCGGCGGCGGCGATGTCGTTGCCGGCGATCTCGGGCGAGGTGATCTTCTTGGCGATGGCTTCCAGGGCGCTCACGTCGCGCTGGACGATGGGCGTGACCAGGACCGCCTCGAGGGTTTTGGCGAGAGTCAGAGCTTTCAGTTCCCGGCGCGCGGTCTCCTGGGACTGGTCCCGGGCCAGCTCGCTGGCCGTCATCGTCACCATGAGGAGGAAAACGAGGCCAAGATGGAACAGGAAAACCTTGAACTTGAGATCGATGGCGGGCCCGGCGGGCGTACTGCTCATGCGGCGGGTCCTTCCGGCCCGGCGTCCGGGGCGACCGGCCCGGGGGCCTCTCCCGAAACGCCGGCAGGCCGTGGTTGTTTGCGGGCCAGGAACTGCAGGACGATGATGACCAGAGCCTCCAGCCAGGGCCAGGGGGGATCCTCCACCCGCTGGCGGCCCGCGGTCCGCGCCTCGTGCCGGGCCAGGAAGGCCGAAGGCCGCTCATCGACCGGCCGGGTCTCATACAGAATCTCGTCGGGGAACCGGGCATCGGGGGCGCCGAAGTCGGTCGTCACCGCCACCCGTTCGCCGAGAGGCGAGTAGAGGGCCCGGTGGACCCGCGGGCGAACCTCGCTGATCAGGACCAGCAGGAGGGAAGTGCGGTCGGGCGACAGCAGGGCCTCCCCGGTGGCCTGGAACAGCGGCAGTTCCAGCAGAGGCAGGCGGAGGAAGCCGAGGGACACGAAACCGCCCTCCCCCTTCCACCAGGCCGTCGCCTCCTGGATGGCCAGCCGCTCGGCGGCGTTTTCCAGGCCCTCGTCGAGCCGGGTCACAGCCAGATCCGGGCCGCGGGGGGCGGGGGCCAGCGCCGAGAATTTCGACGGCAGGGGCTGGAGGTAGGCGCACAGCAGGAAGTAGGCGGTGCCGTGCCCCAGGAACCCCCAGGCCGTGAACGGTCCGGCGGCTCCCGCATACAGCCACTTCAGCCACCCCGCGAAGAACACCCCCGCCGCGACGGCCCGCCACAGAAGCTCCCGGCCGCCAAACCGCGGCAGAACCGGCGCCACGTAGGCCCCCAGGGAATACAGACAGCGCCCGGCATGCGCGGCGAACAGCAGAGGGAACAGCACCCGGAAGGGGCGCCCCGCGGCCACCGGGTCGGGGGCCAAAGAGGTCAGGAGAATCCCTCCCAGCGCGGCCGCCGACAGGAAAGACAGGGTTCGCCACAGCCGGAACCAGCCAACCAGGCTGGCGCGCCCGGCGGCGGTGATCTGGACGTCGTCCCAGCCCTTCTCCCCCTCGAGCCGGATGCGACCCAGGACGTAGGCATTGACCGCATCCCCCATGAAGGCGGGCGAGAGGCACGCGGCCAGGAGGGCCTGCGACCAGAACCCCTCGATCCATTCGGTCTTGCCCAGGACGATCATGCCGATGACGGCCCCCGCCAGGGTGAAGAAGTTGCTTCCCATACCCAGCAGGAAGATGGCCCGCAGTTTGTCTCCGGGGCGGGGAGCGGGAACGAAGGCGTTCATAGGTGGGATATTCTACCATTCCCCGCCTGGAAATGCACGGAAGATCGGGCGGGATGCCGGATCCCCGGCCCGCTTCCCGAGCGGACCGGCAAAATACCCGCTTGCCGGGACTGCGGACTTGTGCTAAGATGTCTGCACCATCGGGGCGTAGCGCAGTTGGTAGCGCGTGTGGTTCGGGACCACAAGGTCGCTGGTTCGAGTCCAG
>CAZKPI010000240.1:5600-7273 GCA_964554555.1 uncultured bacterium | reverse complement strand
CCCCGCCCCCGCCACCCCGCCCGCCGACGAGGCGCTGAAAGCCGCCATCCGGCAGGAGAAGCGCCTGCAGTTGCCGGTTCCCCTGCCGGCCACCGGCACCTTCCAGGCCTTGCCGCCGTGGGCGCGGTATGACCTGATCGCGCAGGTCTTCCAACTGCAGAACCGGGACGGACGGACCATCGCCCGGCAATGGCAGAATGCCGCCTGGACCATCCGCCTGGACCAGGAGTTCTTCCTGCACGGCCTCTCGGCCGAACAGCGGGCGGCGATGGAAAAGGCCCTCAACGCCGCGTTCGCCGCCCGGGGGCCCCACGGCGCCGAGGCCTTCGGCGGCAACCAGGCGGTGTTCGAGGTCGACGTCGCCGATTCCCTGCTGGCCTCCGGCGGCGCCGATCTCGGCCCCCTGCTGGGAGCGTTCTTCCTGCTCCGGCTCCACGGGGAGAACACGGCCGCCCGCGCCGCCCTCGACCGCCTGAAGCCCCTGCTGACCCCCGAACAGGCCGCGGCCTGGGAGGACCGGTTCGCCGCCGATCTCGCGCGCGAACGGACCTACCAGGCCAGGGCGGCGGAAGGCCTCGCCCAGGCGGCCGAAGCGGCGGAACATCCCGCCGAGAAGGCGGCCATCCGCTACCATGCGGGCGAACTGTACCGGCGGCTCGAACAGTGGGACAAGGCCCGCGCCCTGTTCGACCAGGCCCGCGCCGACCCCAACCTTCCGGACTTCGTGAAGGGTTTTTTGGCCTTCGTCGAAAAACGACTGCCCAACCCCTGACCGGCTCTCCCCGCCCCGGGGAGGCCGGCGGGCCGCGCCGGCTCAGGAAGCGGCGCGGCGCCAGGGGCGGCGGTCGAGGAAGAGCCGGCACCAGACCTCGACGCACAGCAGGGCAAAGATGGTGTACCCGCCGTCGATCCGGCCGCGGGCGTCGGCGGCCAGCAGGCGCCGGACCCCCTCCGGGTCGAACAGGCCCCTTGCCCGCAGGCAGTCGGGGGCCAGCAGTTCATCGACCAGCGGCCGCAGGTCGCCGCGCAGCCAGAGACGAAGCGGGGCGCCGAACCCGGTCTTCTCCCGGTAGATGACCTCGCGGGGGAGGAACGGCTCCATGGCCTTCTTGAAGATGGCCTTGCCGACCTTCCCCTGCTGTTTCAGGCCGGGGGGAATGCCGGCGGCAAACTGCACCAGTTCGAGATCGAGCAAGGGAACCCGCGCCTCGACGCCGTAGGCCATCGAGGTCTTGTCGGTATAGGGGAGGTTGTGGTCGCCCAGGAAGTGGCGCCCTTCCAGAAACAGCATCCGCTGGAGGGGGTCGGTCTCGGCCGGGATGGCGGCCAGACTGGACAGCAGGGCGTCCTCGGCCCGCCGGCCGGCCAGCTCCCTCCGCACGTCGGGATGGAGCAGTGACCGGCGGGTGGCATCGGCCGACCACAAAAAATACGCAACCAGGCGTTCGTCGCCATCGAGGTGCATGTGCCCGAACCCGCGCCGCAGGCGGCGGAACAGGGGATGCCGGGCGTTGCCCACGCGGCCGGCGAGACGGCCGGCGAGACGGCGCACCGGGGCGGGCCACCAGTCCCAGAGCGGTTCCATGGCGAGGGCGAGGTGCCGCCGGTAGCCGGTGAACAGGTCGTCGCCGCCCGCCCCCGACAACAGCACCTTGATGCCGTCGCGCCGCGCC
>CAZKPI010000240.1:4718-5590 GCA_964554555.1 uncultured bacterium | reverse complement strand
GATGAACAGGGCATTGAGCGGGGCGGGATCGGCCTGCGGCTCGTCCAGGCACCAGATCAGCTCCTCGAGCCGGCCGGCGAGCTGTGACGGCCGCACCACGATCTCGCGCAGGTCGACGCCCAGATGGCCGGCCACCCGGCGGGCGAACGGCAGGTCGGACGGCCCGTCCTCGGACGCCTCGCCGGGCGGGAACCCGATCGAGTAGCAGGGGAACCGCTCCCCCGGCCGCCGCCGCGCCGCCATGGCCACGACCGCGCTCGAGTCAAGGCCGCCCGACAGGAAGGCCCCGACCGGCACGTCGGCCATCAACTGCCGGTCGACGGCGGCCTCCAGGCGGGCGGCGAGCTCGCGGGCCAGGTCGGCTTCGGGTTCCGCGCGGCGCCTGCCATCATACGGCAGTGTGTACCAGGTCCATTCCCGGGCGATCCGGCCGTCCCTGATGAGCAGGGCACTGCCCGGGGGCAGTTTCCGCACGCCTTTCAGCAGGGTGCGGGGGGCCGGGGCCCAGAGAAAGGCCAGATACTGCTGAAGGGCCTCCAGATCGATCTCGCGGGACAGGCCGGGGCAGGACAGCAGGGCCTTCAGCTCGCTGGCAAAGGCCAGCCCGGCCGGCAGGGGGGCATAGTAGAGAGGCTTGACCCCGAGGGCGTCACGCGCCACCAGCATCTCCCGGCGCCGCGCATCCCACAGGGCGAAGGCGAAGATGCCGTTGAGGTCGGCCAGCATCGCCGGCCCCTTCTCCTCATACAGATGCAGGAACACCTCGCTGTCGGTGCGGCTCCGGAACCGGTGGCCGCGGGCGGCGAGGCCGGCGGCCAGCTCACGGTAGTTGTACAACTCGCCGTTGTATGTCAGCCACAGGGTGCCGTCCT
>CAZKPI010000240.1:0-4708 GCA_964554555.1 uncultured bacterium | reverse complement strand
CGGCCGACAGGTCGATGATGGACAGCCGGGCCTGCCCCAGGCCCGGCCGACAGGTCGATGATGGACAGCCGGGCCTGCCCCAGGCCGACGCCGGCGCCGGGGTCGGCCCACCGGCCGCGATCGTCCGGGCCCCGATGGGCGAGGGCGGTGATCATCTCCTCGAGCAGGGCCGGCTCGAACCGGCCGCTGTAGCCGACGATGCCGCACATGCTCAGCCTCCCGCCCCGTCACGCGCGGCGGCCGCCCCCCCGCCCGGGCGCCCGAAACGGATCGGACGGCCGGGGGGGGCCGGCGGCCGACTCCCGCGAGTTCCCTTCACCGGCCCGTCCCGGTCAGGGGTGCCCGGCAAAGGGCATCCGCAGGCCGACGAACTCGAAGGCCTTGCCGACGTCGCGCCAGAACAGCGAGGGATCGGCCATGTAGGTGCGGCGGCGGGCGAACCCGCGGCGCGCCATGTTGAAGACGTTGCTGTTGTAGTCGTGGAACGCCTTCGTCGTCTCGGCAACGATCGCCTCGAACCGCTCGGCCGGGATGTTCACCACGCGCTTCCGCGGGTCCCGGAAGAACAGGTCTTTGGGGTTGGTCTTCAGGAAATGCTCGAGCGGGGGCTGGGGGTCGAGCAGGCCCAACTGCACGCCCTGGTCGAACAGCTTGGTCCGGGGGAAGGGGTTGTAGACGCCGATGCCGCCGTAATAGGGGCGGACCTCCCTGAGGAACCGCACGGTGGCGCGAATGTCCTCCTCGGTCTCCTGAGGCAGGCCCATCATGAAGTAGCCGCTCCAGAAGATGCGGTGCTTGTTCATCAGGCGGCCGGCCCGGCGCACCTGGTCATGCGTGATGTCCTTGTCGGTGAGCTTCAGGATCTCCTCACTGCCCGACTCGATGCCGACGTTGATCTGCATACAGCCGGCCTTCTTCATGACGGCCAGCAGTTCGTCGTCGATCAGGTTGACGCGGGTGGTGCAGTTGAACCCGATGCGGTAGGGCTCCCGGCCGATGGCCTCGCAGAGGTCGACGACATGCCGGCGCCGCACGGTGAAGGAATCGTCCTTGATCGAAAACTGCGCCGTGCCGAACTCCTTCCGGATCTGCCGGATCTCCTCGATGACCCGCGGCACCGAATGGAAGCGCACCCGGCGGTCCCACATGTGGAAGCAGTAACTGCAGCGGTAGGGACAGCCGCGCGAGGTGAGCAGAACTCCCATGTCCTCGGAGGAGTAGTTGCGGGGGTGCATCAGGGCCCCGCGGTCAGGGATGGGCAGGGAGTCGAGGTCGGTGACGAAACGGGCGTCGGGGTTGTGGACGACCCGGCCGTCGCGGCGCCAGGTCAAGCCGCCGACCGCGGCCAGGTCGCCGTGGTCGCGCAGGGTCTGCAGAAGAAGGGGAAGGGTCTCGTCGGCCTCGCCCCGCAGGACGCAGTCGACCTCCGGCACCTGCATCGTCAGGTCGGGCATTGTGCTGGCGTGGGGGCCGCCCACGATGATCGGCACGCGGGGCAGGACCTGCCGGCAGAACCGGGCGGTCTGGATGACCGACCCGAACTTGGTGGTCATGGCGGTGATGCCGATGAAATCTGGCTTTTCGTCGAGGACCAGACTGCGCAGGAGGTCCCAGGTCGGGTGGCGGGGGTCGTTGAGGCCCGCGACGTATGACTGGTAGCGTTCGTATTCCTGGGTGAAATCGACGGTTCCGGTCTTGGGCTCGGCCGCGTCCATGTCGAGGATGCGGCAGTCGAACCCGGCCCGCTTGGCGGTGGCGGCGAGATAGGTGAGGCCGAGCGGGAAATAGAAGTTGAACATGCCCGTGAAGCTCTTGAACGGGGGGTCGATCAGCAGGAGTTTCATGGCGCGGGTCACCAGATGCCGCAGGTGTCGATGACGATCTTCGGCTTGAGCAGTTCCCGGTCGACCGCCTTGAACTGGGTGTGGGGCACCAGCAGGACGACGATGTCGGCGCGACGCACCACCTCGTCGAGGGGGTGCAGGGCGAAATCGGGGTGGCTGGGCACGAACGGCTCGCAGACCAGCACCTCGCCGAGATTGGCCTTCTGCACGCCGCGGGCGATCTCGACGGCGGGGGATTCGCGCAGGTCGTCGATGTCCTGCTTGTAGGCGAGGCCCAGCAGGCCGATGACCGGCCGCTTGAACTTCTCGGCGGCGGCCTTGATCTTGCGCAGAACGTGGTGGGGCTTGTCGTCATTGACGATGCGGGCGGCCCGGATCAGACGCGCTTCGTCGGGGCAGGCCTCGACGATGAACCAGGGATCGACCGCGATGCAGTGGCCGCCGACGCCGGGGCCCGGGCGCAGGATCCGGACCCGGGGATGGCGGTTGGCCAGCGAGATCAGTTCCCAGACGTTGAGGCCGAGCTTCTCGCAGATGATCGACAGCTCGTTGGCGAAGGCGATGTTGACATCGCGGAAGCTGTTTTCGACGAGTTTGGCCATCTCAGCGGTGGTGGCATCAGTGAGGAAGATCTGGCCCTTGGTGAAGCTGGCATACAGCTCCTTGGCGCGGGCGGCGCATTCCGGGGTGATCCCGCCGATGATGCGGTCGTTCTCGACGACCTCGCGCATGATCTGGCCGGGCAGAACGCGCTCGGGACAGTGGGCGAGGAACACCTCGCGCCCGGCGGTCAGACCGGCCTTGGCCAGGATCGGCGCGATGATCCTCGTACAGGTCTGGGGCGGCGAGGTGGACTCGAGGATGACCAGGTTGCCCGGCTTCAGCACCGGGGTGATGGCGCGGGTGGCCGCCTCGACGAAGGACAGGTCAGCCTTGTGGCCCTCCTTGAAGGGGGTGGGCACGGCGATGATGAAGACGTCGCTCGGCTCGGGGGCGGTGGCGGCCCGCAGTTTCCCCGACCCGACAGCGGCCTTCACGAACAGGTCGAGGTCGGGCTCGGTGATGTGGATCTGCCCCTTGTTGATGGTCTCGACCACGCGGGGGTTGACATCCACGCCGAGCACGCTGAACCCCTTGGCGGCGAGGATACTGCTGGTGGGAAGGCCGATGTAGCCCAACCCCAGGACGCAGATCTGTTTCATGGGTCTCCTCCTGGCGGTCATTGGCGCCCTATCCGGGCCGACCGCTCCGGGTCCGTTTATACCCCAACTCCCCTTCCTTCCACAAGCCGCCGGCCGGGGGCCGGCCGTTCCCCTGCCCCGCGCGGAACCGGACGGCCGGCGGCGGCGCCTTCCCTCGTTGCAAACGAAACCCGGTTTCCTTATACTGCGTGCACCATGCGCCTCCTCCGGAAACTGTTGGTCTCCCTGCGGACCGCCATCCTCCTGATCGCCCTGCTGAGCGTGCTCTCCCTGGTCGGCACCCTGATCCCCCAGAAACAGGATGGGCCCTACTACCAAGCCCATTTTCCCCGCGCCCATTCCTGGATTCTCGCCCTCGGGTTCGACGACCTGTACTACAGCCAGGTGTTTCTCGGGATCCTGGGCCTGCTGTCCCTGTCGACCCTCGCCTGCACGCATACCCGCATCAAGCTCACCCGGCGCCGGTTCTTCCGGCGGCTGGCCACCGCGACCCCGGCCGAGATCATGTCGATGCCGGTCGCCCAGCGGTTCGCCCCCGGCCAGGTGCCCGACTTCCCAGGATTTCTGGAGCCCGGCCGCACCACCGAGGACGGCACCCGTCTCGACCTGCGGGTGACCGGTCGGCCGGCCCTGCTGGGCAGTCCCCTTCTGCACGTCGGCTTCCTGCTGATCCTGCTGGGCGGCCTGGGCGGCCACCTGTTCGGAGTCGAGATGGGCATCACCGGCATGGCCGGAGAGAAAGTGGCCATCCCCCCGGTCGAGGCGGTCCGCGCCGCGGCCCGGGCCGACCGTCTGCGCCGGCAGGGCCGCGAACGACAGCGCCGCAACCCCCAGGATCCCTCCCTCGCCCGCCTCCAGCAGGAGATCGAGGTCCTCGAGGCCATCTACCACGCCGGGCAGGCCAGCCCTGCCTTCCGCCTGCATTTCGTCGATCTGTGGGTCGACTACCATGAGGGAACCGCCTCCTCGGCCAACCCGATGATCAAGGCCTGGAACACCCGGGTCGAGGTGATCGACGACGCCGGGCCCGCCACCGGGGCGGTCCTCCGGGTCAACGAGCCCTTCTCCTACGGCGGATATTCCTTCTACCAGGCGGACTGGGCACCCCAGTACCGCACCGTCGACCTCCTCGTCCAGCCGAACCCCCGCGCCACCGCGCCCGCCGACCTGGGAAGCGAGCCCCGCCGCCTGCGTCTGACGCTCGGCGAGCCGTTCACCCCGGCCTGGAGTTCCCAGACCTTCCTCCTGCTCGATTTCCTGCCCGACTTCAAGATCATGGGCAAGCAGTTCGTCAGCGTGTCCAACAACCTGAACAACCCCGCCGCCCGGATCGTCGCCTACAACCCCGACGGCAGTCTGGCCGGCCACGCCTGGGGCTTTTCCGCCCGCATGAGCGAGATGGGGCATTTCTTCTCCGACCTGCCCTGCCAGTTCGTCGTCGAGGACGCCCAGCCCACTTTCCAGAGCGGGCTCCAGGTGTGCCACGACCCCTTCGCCCCGCTGGTCTGGATCGGCTGTTGGATCATGGTGGGCGGGCTGGCCATGACCTTCTACCTGCCCTATTTCGAGGAATGGGTGGTCCGGCGGCCGAACGGGATGACCCTGATCGCCGTGGCCGGCAACCGGCCGGCCGCCACCCTCCGCCAGCGCCTGGCCGCGCTG
>CAZKPI010000239.1:7076-7314 GCA_964554555.1 uncultured bacterium | reverse complement strand
CTCCGCTCGACCTGTCCGGGGATCTCCCGCCCCCGGCCTCCGAAACCGCCTCCCCTGTCCCCACCCCCGCGGCGGTCGCCCCCCCGTCCCATTTGCCGCCGGGGGGCCCCGCCCCTGCGGCCGGCCCGACCTCCTCCGCACCCATCATGGCCTCTCTGCGCGCCAAGGCGGGAACCCCTCCCATGGCCCCGCCTCCCGGCGCCTCCCAGGCGTTTTCCCAGCCGCCCCGCGAGACCCC
>CAZKPI010000239.1:0-7061 GCA_964554555.1 uncultured bacterium | reverse complement strand
CCGACCCGGGTGGCCCCCAAGGCCGTGCCGACCGGCGGTTCCCCCAGCATGGCCGCCCCCACCGCGGCCGCCTCGCACCCGGTCACCCCAGGCATGGAGCTCCAGAAGCGCCAGTCAACCCAGGAGCGCGAGGCGATCGGCGGCGAGACCGGCGAACCGACGGGGGTGTTTTCCTCCCAGGTAACGGGGTTCGGCGACGAGGAGATGGAGTGCGCCGTCCTGGCCGGACTGCTGAATGACAACTACATCCTCGAGGCGGCCACCACCAAGGGGCTGGTCGTCGAGCTGTTCGGCACCAAGTATTCCCGCGCCCTGTGCAAGGCGGTCCTCACCCTGCGCGAGGAGAACCGCGAAGGCTCGCTGATCGACAAGATCGTCATCAAGAACAAGCTCAAGCAGATGGGCCTGTTCGACCTGCCGATGCAGAACTTCCTCAACCGCGTGATCGCCCAACCCTGCCCGACCCTCGACCAGGTCCTCCATTACATGGAACTGATGAAGGAGCAGGCTCTGCGGCGGAAGCTGAAGGAGATCTCGCAGAACATTGCGGCCTACATCGACAACCCCCCGACCGGCACCTCCACCCTCGAAAACTTCACCAACGGGGTCATCGAGGAACTGCGCAATGTCCAGAAGGCCAAGACCACCAAGCGGATCAACCTCATCAAGGACGAGATGAAGGAGATCATCAAGGACATCGATCAGCGCGAGATCAACGGCGAAGTCGAGATCATCGGCTATTCGTTCGAACCGTTCCACTACCTGAACGTGGCCATCTCCGGGTTCCGGCGCGGGTTCATGTATGCCATCGCCGGCGCCCCGCGGCGGGGCAAGACCACCTTCACCCTCGAGCTGGCCACGGCCGTGGCGACCAACTGCAAGATCCCGGTGCTGTTCTTCACCTATGAGCAGACGAAGAAGAACCTGACCTACCGCCTGCTGGCGAAGGAGAGCCGGCTCAACCCCGACTCTCTGCAACGCAAGAAGGTGCGGTCCGACATGATCATGGATGCCAAGTTCATGGGCGGCTGGAAGCGCATGCAGGCCTACATGGACTACTTCTACATCATCGAGGCGACCAAGGCCGACACCATCGACCGCATCCGGTCCTACGCCTACAACGTGATGCAGGATTTCAACACCGAAGACATCATGATCTTCGTCGACTATATCCAGAAGATGCCGCTGTCGCGCGCCTACAACGACGAGAAGTTCAAGGTCGAAGAGATCTCAACCGAGCTCAAAGCCCTGTCGATCGAGCTGAACAACCCGATCATGACGATCAGCTCGTTGTCGAAGGAAGGCTGTATGATCGACGCCAACCCCAATGCCGAGCGGCCGACCATGTATCACTGCAAAGGGTCGGGCGATCTCGAATACGACCTCGACTGCGCCATGATCCAGGCCAAGGACTGGGGCGACACCAAGGAACTGGCCGCCCAGCTGGCCCACAAGGCCGAGGAAATGGGGAAGGACGCCACCCGCATCCCCCGCGTCGATGTGGTGAACCTCTACCTCGACAAGAACCGCGACGCGCCCGAAGGCATCTTCTCGGTCATGCAGTATCTGTTCTTCATCGAGGACAACAAGTTCATCGAGCTGGGCCCGAAATATGACGACGACCGCTACCGGTTCAGCAAGATCGAGAGTCTTGTCGATGACCTGATCAAACGCAACTACATCGTCTTCCACGACCGTGAGCGCGACGCCCAGATGCAGAAGGGCCGCGTCCAGATCAAGCTGAAAAACGTCTGACCCCCCGCGCACCCCCATTCCGAATTTCGGAGTTTCGGAAATTTCGGGAATTTCGGGGACACATGACGCCATTGCCGAATCATGGGCCATTACGTCATGTGTCCCCGAAATGCTTCATGGGTCCCCGAAATTCCATGGCAATCATCGGCGGGATTGTCGGCGGGGGCGGGTTCGGGTACCATGCGCGCAGTGTCCTTCCGATTCCCCCGCTCCAGGAGGTCCTCCTATGTCCGGCCTGCGTCGTTGTCTGGTTGCCACGCTTTTTCTCGCCGCTCTTGCCGCCCTGAGCCTGCTCGGGGCGGGGTGTTCCGCCGGCAAGTCGGGGCTTCTGCAGATCACCCCCCAGCAGTATTTCTACTCGGCCAAGGAACAGCTGGAGACCATCGACGAGCGGGCCTACGAGATCAAGGATCTCGAGGAGATCATCCGCGTGCTCGAGAATGCGGAGAAGGATGCCAAGGCCTCCGAGATCATGGACAAATCGCGGCTGTATCTGATCCTGGCCAACACCCTGAAGGCCCGCAAGCAGTATCTGGGCAACGCCCTCAAGGGGCAGTATCTGGCCAACCGGGCCGAGCCCTTTTTCGCCCTCGACGTGAAGCCCGTGCAGGAGACCCTGCGGACGGCGAAGAAATGGCTGAGGTCCTGCGAAGCCCAGTTCAAGACCGACTCCGTGCGGTCTGACCTGCTGTTCGTCACCGGCCTGTACTACACCCAGAAGATGCTGACCCAGCGCGGCCCCGAACAGCGCGACAGCCTGTGGACGGCGGTGCGGGCGTTCCGGCAGTGCCTGGGGAGGTCTCCCGACTACCAGAGCGATTTCCGGCTGTTCGGACGGGTGCAGACCCCGCGCGAGGTCAAGCTCCGGCTGGCCGAATGCCTGGCCCTGGGCGGCCATCCCGACGAGGCCTGGGGCATCATCGCCGACTACGAGTTCACCCCGCTGGCCGACGCCGCCCCCACCGACCCGCGGGCCGACCATGCCTGGCTGCATCTCAAGGGTCTGACCCTGGCGATGATGGGCGCCTACGAGGAGGCCGCGAAGGTGCTGGGCGGTTTCAAGATCGTGCCGCCGCAGGACTATCCGACGGTCGAAGAGGCCCTGTGGGTCCTGGAAGGGGTTTACGACCGCCTGAAGGAGACCACGGGCGACGAGAAGTACGGCATGGAGGCCCGGATCGTGGCTTCCCTGCTGAAGAAGCTGAAAGGCCCCTACTCGAAGGAAAAATACACCACCGCCGCGCATCTCTTCCCCCGGTGGCTGCCGGGCGACCTGACCTATTTCGAAGCCCTGCGGGCCCACCTGGCGGGAGATTTCGCCCAGGCCCGGGAGAAGCTGGCCGGCATCCGACAGCGGGGGATCCTGTCGCGGGGCATCCGGCCGGCGGCCCGGATCCTGGCTCTGGAAGCCGACCTGTTCGGCGGTTTCCGCATCGGTGACGAAATGATCGAAGAGGTCCTCGGCCTGGCCTTCGACCCGGGACTCACCCCTCTGCAGAAAGAACGGCTCGGCTACCTGCTGGCCCGCTACGTTCTGGCCGAAGACAAGGATTTCGGGAAGGGAAAACTGGAAGGCGAGGGGCAGGCCTTTTTCCGGGCCGCCCTCGGCAAGCCGTGGGCCCTGGGGTTCCGCTACGAGCGGGGCCGGGCCCCCGGCACCCCGGTGGGCACCCGGCCCGCCCCCACCGCCAACGGCGGCCAGCCGGCCAGCGAGGAGGCCCCGCCGGCCGAATCCGCCAGCCTCGTGGGGGAGATGTACGCCAACCGCCCGGACGACTGGATCGTCAGCGTCAACCTGAACCTGGTCGAACTTCCCCAGCTCGCCCTGGTGGGCAAGGGTCGCCTCGTCGGCCGCGAGGAGGAGGGGAAAGGCTGGATCTTCAAAGGCGAGGACATCGACGGGATGAAGCGGGGCGGCCGGTATCTGGCGGTCCTGGAGTTCGACAACTCGGAGAGCGAGAAATCCATCCAGGGTGTGCTCCTGAACCCGTAGCGAAGCGGCTCTTCGCCGTTCCTTCCCTTGCGTCCCCCCCGCCGGGGCTGGTAGAATGAGAAGTACAAGGGAGCATTTCTCCCGGAGGGAACCGTATGAGACGTCGGCACCACCAGCGATCAGGGTTGGCCCTGTTCTTCATCATGGCGATGATCATCGTCATCAGCATCATCGTCTACGGCATGATCTTCTTCATGCGCGGCGAGGTGCACCTGACGGAGAACTACGTCGACAGCGTCTGCGCCCTGCTGATGGCCGAATCGGGGGTCGAAGAGACCCTGTTCACGCTGAAGACCCAGATGAACGACCCCAACAACCCGGTGTACAAGATGATCACCAAGAGCGAGGAGGGGTCGATCGACATCGACCTGTCGCGTCTCGAGGGGAAGGTGGGGAACGTCCCGGCGATCATCCCCGGCGGGGCCGCCAAGGCGCGGGTGACCTGGCAGCGCAACCCGGCGGCCACCCAGGCCCTGATCGATGCCGGCCTGCCCCCCGACGTGGCCCGGGAGGGCTATCTCACCATCAACTCGCGCGGCACCTTCCACAACACCAACCGGCAGGTCGAGGTCAAGAAGGTCATGAAGGCCCTGCGGGTGCAGGCCCCCTATCCCGGCAATTCGGTGGGCATGGTGGCCCCCGACCACGGCCTGTATCTGAACGCCGCCCACCAGGATTCCTTCCGCATCCTGCCCTTCGACTTCTGGGACCCCTGGGGCTTCACCGTGAAGAACGGCAAGGTCTTCATGCGTGACGGCGCCCGCATCGACCTGCCCAAATGGCTGATGCTGACGGCGATGCGCAAGGAGCTCGAGCATCCCTGGCTCGACATGGGCATCGGCTGGACGGGCTGGAACGGCGGCGGCAACTTCGCCAATGCCGACAGCATCGAATACGTGAACAACCCGGTGACCCGGCAGTATTACAAATGGATGGGCCTGTTCCACTGGCCCTGGTGGGAAAAGGTCAGCAACGAGCTCTACACGAGCACCACCAAGAAGGTCGAAAAGTACGAGGACAAAGAGGTCAATCTCTATTCGGCCGACGTCTACCGGCGGCTGGCCAACCGGCTGGTCGACCCGCAGAAGTTCCCCAGCCATGCGAAGTACGTCACCAGCGTGAACTTCACCGAAGCCTACGGGAAGGAGATGGTGAGCTACAACAATGTCATTCCCCTCTACGGGTGGGGTGACTGGCGCAAGGTTCCCAACAAGTACAGCCGGTATTTCGGCAACCCCACCAAGGCCCACGACACCAGCCACGCGGTCGAGATCAACGGTTTGACCTTCATCAAGGGCGACGTCTACCTGGAAGGGTGGGTGAAGGGGAAGGGTCTGCTGGTGGTGGAAGGCAACGTCTACGTCGGCGGCGACATCCTGAGCCTTCCCGATGATACGGGCGCGGCCTCGTCGCTCGGCGTCATCGTCCTGCGCAACAAGGAGATCGACGGGTCGGTGGAAAACCCCTCGACCGGCCGGATCATCTACAAGCCCCACCACGACAGCGACTGGTCGCGCATGGGCATCACGCATCCGTTCCGCAACGTCAGCCCCCGCCTGGAAGGCTGTTTCTACGCCGAAGGCGGGCTGGAGCTCGACACCGATTCCAAGCTGAAGAAACTGATCAACATGGAGATCATCGGCAACTTCTCGACGAACTTCTTCGACCGCCGGAAGATGCCCAACGACATCAGCATCAAGTATTACAACTGGCAGGAGATCCTGTCGCAGTCGAGCTATGACTACACCGTTGACAAGAAAATCAAGCTGTCAGACAAGTTCGAGCTGTCGATCAAAAAGGAGATCGTCAGCTGGCGCGAGGTCGAGGTGACCTTGTAGGGGCGGCCCCTTTGGGCTGACGCGGTCCCCAATCCATTCCCGACCGGAGGGCGAACAGCCCTCCGGTTTTTCTTCCGCGCCAACGGGAAGGAGAGGCGGCCGTCGGGGATGGGCGAAGAAGAAAGGGAGGCGAGAGAGTGCAGGGGAACGGGGGAAGCGGGGGAAGCGGGGGAAAGGGAGAACATTCACGAAGCGGACTGGCCGGGAGGCGCAGACCTCCGGAGTTCAGGGGAATGAGCGGAAGATGGGCAGAGATGGGCGGACCTTGGATGGCCTTGGGGCCCGGACTCGCGGGAACAGGTTCGGAGCAGGCCGGATTGACCCACTGGACGGGATCACGGTATCTTGGGGCGAGGTTCCGGGCTGGTGGCCGGAGGCCCGCAGTAATTCTGGCGCGGAAGGCTGAGTATGGCCGAGATCGAGGTTCTCCTGGAGTGCCTGGATTCCCCCGACCCCGCAGGGCGGATGGCCATCCTTCCATCCCTCGAGGCCGGCCGCTGGTCGGCGGCGCAGATCGACCGCTGGAAGGAACTGACGGACGCTGAACCCAACCCGGCCCGGAAGCGCCTGTTGACCCTGGTCCTGGCGGTGCTCGAGCCCAAGGCCGCCCGGCTCCCGACGGTTCCCGACCTCGAGCAGGAACTGGCCTCCGGTTCCCCCGATCCCCTCCGGCTCGGCCTGCTCCTGCTGGCCCTGCCGCCCGACCTCCGGCCGTCGGCCCTCGATTCGGTGCGGCGGTTCGGCCTGAGCCGCCTGCCCGAACCGGTTCTGCCCGGGCTCCTCAAACTTCTGCGGCAACACGGGAAGCCGGAGGATGTGCCGGCCCTGGTGGGATGGTGCCGCGCCGGCAACCCGCGCCTGCTCGCCGCGGCGGCCGAGGCCCTGGAGAAGATCAGCCCGGATGACCTGAAGGGCCTGCTGGTGCCGCTGTTAACCGCCGCGAACCCCGAGGTCCATTCCCAGGCCATCCGACTGCTCGCCCGGTTCGACGCGCCCGAGGCCCTGCGCCATGTCGAGGCCCTGCTGGCCTCGGACAGCCCCGAGGACCGGCAGGCCGCCCTGCTCCAGGCCTACTTTTTCCCCTTCGAGCAGATCGAGGGGGCCCTTCTGCGCATGTTGGGTCCTGAACAGGACCTGGAGCTGGTCCGGCAGGCGGCGCGGCTGTTCCAGGTCAACCCGGCGATTTCCTCGCTGGCGCGCCTGGTCGAGATCTACGAGACCTCATCCGAGGGGAAGAAGGCCCTGCTGAAAGAAACGGTCACCGCCGGGGTGGCACTGGTGGCGCGCTCCGGGCAGACCGACCGGACCCCCGACCAGTTACTGCAGGATCTCCGCCAGGAGTACCAGCGCAACAAGCGGCGGGCGGCGGTCGACCACTGCCGGCGGCACCTGGCCGACCCGCGCCGGGAGGTGCGGCAGGCGGCCCTGGTTCGCCTGCTGGAGCTGGCCAAGGCGGGGGCGGAAGGGGCTGCCGA
>CAZKPI010000238.1:0-7335 GCA_964554555.1 uncultured bacterium | reverse complement strand
AACCGGTTCGCGCAGTTCCTCCGGCAGGGTCTTGCGGATCTTGCGCTCGAACATGGCCGGGTCCATGCGGTACCGCAGGATGGCCTGGATGTCGCCCATGCGCAGTTCGAGCCCGGCCGGCAGGGTGGCCTCCTCCAGGTGGACCGCCAGGAACGGTTTCTGCCGGTTGATGGCGAAGTTGATCTCGTTGCGAACGTTCATCGACCCGACCGAGTTCGGCGAGACGAACACCAAAAAGAACGCGCATCCCGTCAGGGCCTTGGCGATCTCCTCCGGCCACTCGTTGCCGGGGTCGATCCCCTCGTCATACCAGATCCGGTAGCCCTGGGCGGCCCACCCGGCAATCAGGGGAAAGACCTGCGCGCTGTCCCGGTGCGCGTAGCTGATGAACAGGTAGGGCTTCGTCCCCTTGTAGGCCTCGAACGGAGGCAGGATTCCCGTTCCCTCGCTCATCCTTCCGTCGGCCCGCCCCGGCGCGGGGCGGCTCCCTTCCATGGCGATGGCGCCAGTATACCCCAAACCCCCGGCGGGGGACACCCTGACCACCAACGGCCGCCTCGGCAGGGGATGGCAAAAATGGATTGGCGGCACGGTTTTCGGGTATCATGTCGCCATGAACGAACCATTGGATGCGATTCAGCGGTTGGCAGAGATCGACCGGCTCCGCGACGAGATCCGGACCATGGAGGAAGAGGTCGGGGCGCGGGCCAGTCAGGTGGACAAGCGGGGCGGCACCGATGAGGACATGCGCCGGATCGGCGAGCTCGACCGCCGCGCCGCCGACCTCCGGCCGGGCCTCACGAAGAAGATCAAGGAGATCCGCCAGCTCGCCCCCGAAGCGTTCCAGGCGTGGGTCGGCCGCAACCAGGAAACCCTCCGCCGCCGGATCATGGCCGAACTGCAAAAGGAGCGGCCCGACGTCAAGACCATCGACGAAGGCCTGGCCCGCATCCGCACCGATGCCGCCTTCTCCAGCGCCGACCTGCAGGTCCTCAACCTCGTCGGCCACCTCGACGCCTGGCGCGAACTCCTCGAAGGGAAGGCCCCCTACGCGCTGTACCCGCCTTCCTGGGAAACCTACACCACCCTGCCGCCCTTCGCCCTCGAACTCCGCGCCGCCAAACCCCTTCCCGAGGACCTCGCCGCCCGCCACCCCGATATCGTGAAGGTCGCCGAGTGGAAGGCCTGGCACGCCAGCCTGGTCTTCCTGGCCGAAACCCTTTCCATCCTCGATTTCGGCAAGCCCTGCCGCCTCGAGCGGTCGACCGGGTCCCGCACCCCCGGCCAACCCTGGGAAAGCTCCTGGAGCCTCTCCACCGGCCAGCTCGTCCTCGCCCTGACCTGGGGCGAGAAGGCCGCCGGGGAAGGGGGCGCGCTCGCCCCGTTCTCGCAGGTGGACGTCCGCGGCCTGCTCCCCGCAGAGAAGATCCATTGGAGCGGCTCCTTTGGCGGCGAGTCGAAAGGCCTGGTGATCGGCTTCACCGGCCTGCGGGAAGACCGGGGCGAGGCCGTCCGGGCCCTCGCCGCCCGCCTGTTCGCCGAGGTCCGCGATGGCCCTGCGCCCGCCCCCGCCCAGGAAACCCCCGCGGCCCCGGCCGCCCCCTGACCACGACGCCCTGACCACGACGCCCTGACCACCGGGCCAGCGCCAGGCGGCCATCCGCCTGGTCAGCAGAAACGCGCCGCCCAAGCGGCCCGCCCGCTGAAGGCGGAGCGTTCGGCAGGCAGGCAACAGGGGTCCAGGGGCCTTTGGCCCCTGGCAAGGAGGTCGGGAGGAGCGGAGCTCCTCCCGCTCTGACCACGGTTCCAAGGTTTGCGTTTGCCCTGCCCCCCCCCACCAACGCTCCGTCACCTCCGCCCGGATTCCTGTGGTAGAATATCCCCCGCCCGCAGGGTACCTTCGGGCAGGTCCGACAAGGAGGATTGCGCCATGAGGATTCCGCTTCTTTTCGTCCTGGTTCTGGTCGTCTCGGCCGCCTGCCCGGGGTGGGCCCTTGGGTTCTACGGCGACGTCGATCCCATCCCCGCCACCGTGGTGCTGGACAAACTGCAGACCGGCGAACCGGCCGACCAGGTCCTCGAGGTGATCGGGGTCAGCTCGGAAGGCTCCATCTCAGGATCCGCCGGGAACGGCCAGGTCAAACTCCTGTTCAAGGATCTCGTCAGAATCGAATGCCAGAACAACGTCTTCCATGTGGAAGCGAAAGACGGCAAGAAATACCAGATCAAGTATGGCCGGCTGGCCACCCACTACACCTCGCCCACCTTCGACTGCGTCGTGAAGAACCCCCAGACCGGTCAGCCCGAGGAACAGATGCTCGATTCCACGAAGATCAAGTCCATCACCTTCGGGCCCCCCCCCGCCGCGGCCGGCGAGGGCAAGGCCGCCGGCGCCGCGACCGGTCCGGCCATCGACCGGAAAGACCCCAAAGCGGTCGCCGCCGCGGTCCTGAACGCCATCCGGACGGCTGACGGTTCCGCCCTGCTGGGCCTGTGCAACGCCGCCAACCGCCGGAAGATCACCCCCGAACGGCTCCCGGAGATCCTGCAGAAACTGCAGAAGAAGGCCGGGAACGTCGATCAGATCGGCGACCTTCGGCAGGGGCCCTCCTTCGCCGCCAAGGGGTCGGTTGGCGCCTTCCTGCGCACCGAGGGCGCCGAGACCTTTGTCATCATGCTGACGAACGAGAACGGCGAATACGGGTTCGAGGACATCAACAGCCCCGACACCGCCCAGTGGGAGAAACTCGCCCCCCTGCCCTGACCGCCCCGCCCGCGAGGGGACCCCGACCGGAACCTCCGTCCCAGGAACGCCCCCATGCCCACCCAGGTCTACCACGCCGGGAAGTCGACGATCAGCCTCGAGATCGGCGACCTCTGCCAATCGGCGGCCGAAATCCTGGTCAGCTCCGATGACGTCCGCCTGTCCATGGGCGGCGGCATCTCCCGCGCCATCGCCCAGGCCGCGGGCCCCCAGTTCCCCCTCGACGTCCACAAACATATCCTCAAGCGGCCGCCCCGCCTCGGGGACGTCATCGTCACCACCAGCGGCAACCTGCCCTGCCGCTACATCTTCCACGGCATCACCTTCGACGAGGCCTTCCAGAACAAGGGCCTCGACCCCCGCATCATCATCCGCCGCATCGTCGAGACCTCGCTTCACCTCATGGAGGAACTCGGCTGCCGCTCGATCGCTTTCCCCTGCCTCGGCATGGGCCTGGCCGAGATCCCCCGCGACAAGGTGGCCACCGAGATGGGTACCACCCTGGTGCGGCACCTGCTCGACCACCCCGTCTCGCTCAGCGTCGAGATCTACGTGTTCGACAAGGCCCGCGACTCCCCGCAGTTTTTCCTCGACCGGTTCGAGGACGAGGTGAAGAAGACCCTGGGCGTCGACCACGGCGCCGCCGGGTTCGGGAAGCCCGCCGACCTGCCCGGCCGCGAGACCCATCGGGGGGAGGCGTTTGAGCTCTACAACATCCTCAAGGCCCTCGATGACCGCCGCCAGGAACTGGAGAACGAGCTCCTCGCGACCAACCCCGAGAAGGGCCCCACCAGCCAGCTGGCCTTCGATGCGATCAAGGACGACCTCGCGCAGATCGGCCAGATCCGCGACCTGTTCCTCCCCGAGGGGCGCCCCTCCCGCAAACCCAACCCCGAGCGCGGCTTCCAGGGCAGTCGCGTGTTCGTCAGCTCAACCGGCGAACTGAGCGCCTATCGCCGCCTCGCCCGCAAGGAGATCGAGCGAAACGGCGCCACCTTCCTCGGCATGGAGGACTTCGCCGCCGCTTCCCACCTTCCCATCTTCCACATGCTCAAGATCCTGCGCACCGCCGACTACTACTTCGGCATCCTCGGCTGGCGATACGGCTCCCTCGACCCCATCACCAGGCTGTCATACACCCAGATCGAATACACCTTCGCCGGGCACCACCGCATTCCCCGCTTCATGTTCCTGATGAGCCCCGCCGCCCCCATCACCATCCGCATGACCGACGAAAAACCGGAACTGACACGGCGCATCCGCGACTTCCGCGATACCGTCGGCCGCCACCAGCTGTTCGCCCAGTTCAAGAACGGCCGCGAGTTCCAGCGCCAGCTCGCCCTCACCATGAGCGCCCGCTGACCCCCCGCTTCCCCGCCATCGCCGCCCGCCTGCTATACTTGAGGAAACGGTACGAGAGGAGCAACGACGCATGCCGACCTCTTCCGGCCCCCTCCCCCCCGGCCTGCCCATCGCCGCTGTGGCCGACCTCCACGGCCACCTCGACCTGTTCGAGCGCCTGCTGGCCGAGTTCGACCGCCGCCTGGGCCGCGACTACCTCCTCGTCACCCTGGGCGACTATGTCGACAACGGGCCCCAGATCCCCCGCCTCCTCGACCGCCTGATCGCCCTGAAACAGGAGCGCCCCGACCGCTTCTTTCCCATCATGGGCAACCACGATCTCGCCTGCCTCCGCGCCATGGGGTGGCAGAAAGGCCCCCCCGACGAGGCCTGGTACAAAAACTGGGCCGGCCACTTCTGGAACCCCGGCGGCGGCACCCCCGCCCAGTATGCCGCCGACAGCGGCGCCTCGCTCGCCGAGATGATGGACACCGCGCACCGCGCCCACCGCGAATTCCTGCAGGAACTGCCCTGGTTCTTCGAATACGGGGAATACTTCTTCGTGCACTGCGGCCTCGAACCTCGCGAGGTGGCACCCCAGCGCGCCGAACTGGCCCGCCGGGAACCCCTGCCCAACCTCTGGACCCACCCCCAACTGCGCGACAAGAAACTCTCGACCATCTCCTGGGAAGGCTGGGGCCGCGTCGTCGTCAGCGCCCACACGCGCGGCTCGGTCCTGCGCCGGATGGTGGACCCCCTCCCCGGCGACCCCCACTTCGTGACGCCTTACCGCATCACCCTCTCCGCCGAGGTCGACCACACCGGGGTCCTCCACGCGGTCCTCCTCCCCGACCGCATCTTCCTCCACGAGCGCACCTCCCGCCACTGACACCTCTTCCTTCCTACTTCCTACTTCCTCTTCCTTCCTACTTCCTCTTTCTCCCCTTCCCCTTCTGCACGCGGCCCTCCGCCACGGCCGCCGCCGCCTTCTCCCGCAATGCCTCGGCCCGCGCCTGGCTCAGCCCGGCCCCGCGCAGACTTTCGATCAGGATTTCCAGCTCCTCCATGTCGACCACGTGCGTCAGCGCCTCCTCGCACGCCTTGATCGCCCCCTCCAGGTCTCCCAGGCGCAGACTGCAGTCGCTGAGCGCCACGTAGGTCTGGAACTCCCCCGGCTCCCGCGCCTGCGCCTCCAGCAGGATCCGCTTCGCTTCGGCCACCTGGTTCTGCCGCAGAAGGCACTGCGCCAGATACAGGTAGGCCTCGTCAAGGCCCGGATCCAACCGGATCGTTTCCCGCAGAGAAGCCTCCGCCTCCTGCCACCGGCCCAGTTCCATCAGCGCGTTGGCCTGGTTCAGCCAGGCCTCGGCGAACTTCGGGGCCAGCGTCGTCGCCTTGCGGTACCAGATGGCGGCGTCATCGAACAGGTCGAGATCCGCGCAGGCATCACCCATCGCGTTGGCCACCCGGGCATTCTCCGGATCAAGCCGCAGGGCTTCACGGAACCATTTCATGGCCTCGGTCGGATCGTGGTCATCCATGTAGACCTGACCCAGCTCGAACAACGCTTCCTTGTCCTGGGGATTGGCCTCCAGTCTCTGCTTCAACTGCTGTTTCCGGGCTTCGAATCGGTGCGGGGTCATGGTCGGGTCCTCCTGTGGAATGGGATGCAGATGGGGCAACCTGGTCAGCGGCAAGCCTGCCGGTGGCCGGTCACCGGGAAAAAGCGGGGGTACGGACGGCGACCGGAAGGGAACGGGCTCCCTCCCGGTCGCACGACCGGCCTGGTCAGTCGAGGGTATGGATGACCACCCCCGACCGCAGTTTGGGCTCGAACCAGGTCGACTTGGGCGGCATGATCTGCCCGGCGTCGGCAATGGCCATCAGCTGTTCGATCGAGGTCGGGAACATCGAGAAGCTGACCTTGAACTTCCCTTCGTTGACGATCCGTTCCAGTTCCTTCACGCCCCGGATGCCCCCGATGAAGTCGATCCGCTTGTCGGTGCGCGGATCACCGATGCCCAGGATCGGCTCCAGCAGATTGGACTGCAGGATCGAAACGTCGAGCCGCTTCACCGGATCCTTGTCGTCGAAGGTGCCGGGCTTCGCCGTCAGTTCGTACCATTCGCCGTCCAGATACATCCCGAACGTCTGGGCCTTCCTGGGTTTCTTCTCCTTGGTCTTGACGACCTCGAAGTTCTTCTTCACCTTGTCGAGGAACTGCTCCTTCGTCAGGCCGTTCAGATCCTTCACGGCCCGGTTGTAGTCCATGATGTGGAGCTGGTTGTGCGGGAACAGCACGGCCAAAAAGAAGTTGTACTCCTCGTTGCCCGTGTGCTTGGGGTTCTGCTCGCGCCGCACCTTGGCGATACGCGAGGCCGCCGCCGACCGGTGGTGCCCGTCGGCCACATACAGCACCGGGATCTTCTGGAACTGCGCCTGCACCTTTTTGATCCAGGCCTCGTCCTTCACCACCCACAGCACGTGCCGGATGCCGTCGGGCGCGGTGAAGTCGTATTCCGGCGTCCCTTTGGTGATCTGCTCCACCAGAGCATCGACTTCCGCCTGCGCCCGGTAGGTGAGGAAGACCGGGCCGGCATTGGCGTTGATCACGTCGACATGCTTGAGGCGGTCCTCCTCCTTGTCCTTGCGGGTCAGTTCGTGCTTCTTGATCGTGTCGTTCCAGTATTCCTCGGCGGAGCAACAGCACATCAGGCCGGTCTGCACCCGCCCGTCCATCACCTGGCGATAGATGTACAGATAGTTTCCGGGGTCATGGACCAGCCACCCCTTCTTCCGGAAGGCGGCGAAATTCTCCTTCGCCTTGTCGTAGACCCGCTGGTCGTACAGGTCGATCTTCGGATCGAGGTCGATCTCGGGTTTCGTGACATGCAGGAAAGAGTGCGGGTTGCCTTCCGCCATCTTGCGGGCTTCTTCGGAATTGAGGACGTCATAGGGCAGGGCCGCCAGCTTGGGGGCGATGTCCTTGGGGGCGCGCAGGCCCCGGAACGGTCGTACGGTGGCCATCTCGAGCTTCCTTTCGCTTGTGATGTGGTCGTCCCTGGCGTGAACCGGGCAGACCCATTCTATGAACGGGTGCCGGCCTTGTCAACCTCCCGAACGGCCCCGCCGCGCCGGCAACGGCATCCGGAGCCGGTCCCCCCTTCTGCCCCCCCCCCCCCGCCGGGCGGCCGCCCGGGCCGCCCCCGGCCCCGGCCCTTCCCGCCCCG
>CAZKPI010000237.1:0-7365 GCA_964554555.1 uncultured bacterium | reverse complement strand
GGAAGGAGGGCACCATGGAACTGCGGGCGGGAATGGTGATCTACGTGTTTCGCAGTGGGACCGCCCGGGCGGTCGAACTGCTCGATGGGTCCAGGCCCCGGGGGCGCGGTGGTGCCCGGAGCACGCCGCGGGCGGGCGGTTCCCAACCCCTGGCGCGGGAAGGCGGCGGCGAGGGGCCCTTTCCCGCCGACCTCCTGCCGGCGGGCATCCTTCCCCAGCCGGTCCGTGACTGGCTGACCCTGGAGCGGTACCGGCACTACGGGGTCTATGCCGGGCGGGGCCAGGTGATCCATTTTCACGGGGACTCTCCCGCGCAGGCGCGCATCAGGTGCACGTCGCTTGCGACCTTCCGGACCGGCGCCTTCCTCGACCTGGTGGCGGGGGGCCTGCTGGGGCTCCATGTCGATCCGCACATTCCGTATCCCGACGGGCTGGCCGCCGTGGTGCGGCGGGCCCGGTCCTGTGTGGGAACGGACTTCGGCGGGTATGACCTGCTGGCCAACAACTGCGAGCATTTCGCCGCCTGGTGCGCCACGGGCCGTCGCTCGTCGCGGCAACTTCCCGGCAAGGGGGCCCAGCTCGGCCGCTTCCTGTCGGATCTGCTTGGGATCCTGTGATTGGGGCGGCCGCTTTGGCCGATCATCGGAATGAGCTGGTCATCAAGTCCTGGAAGGGCGCTTGGCGGTCAGCGGGTGCTGGCGTAGCAGTACAGGCACCCGTGGGAACAGGTGCCGTACCGGCCGATGTCCTTGCTCATGATACAGCCGCATTCCCGGCGCTGGCCCTTGTCCTTGAGAGATGGCCGCGCGGAAGGGGGGGCTTCGAACAGGTTCCCCTGAAGGGTTTCGAAACCCAGGAACCTCTGCAGTTCATGGTCTTCGGGAAAAGCCCGGTGCAGGAGTTCGTCATCGATGCACCGGTTGGCCTCGATGCCGAAGCGCGAAAGATCCAGGCTTTCGGCGCAGGCGGCCACCCGCAGGCCCCAGGCCCGGCCCAGGTCCGCCAGGCCCGCCGCCAGGCGTTCCACCTGGCCGGAGGTCCATGCCGGTACCCCGATTCCCGCCCGCCGCAGGCGACGCTCCACGGCGGGGTATTCGGCGATGTCGGCCAGGCTGAACACCAGCTTTTCCGTCCAGGGGTGGAGAATCTCACCGACTCTGGCCACCCGGTCCAGCAGGCCCTGAACTCCCAGCCCGGGCAGAAGCATCATGGGGTCGAACCGCCAGACGACACGCGGCCGGCCGAGGCGCCGCGCCAGTTCGCGGAAGGCGTCGATCCGGTCCTGCAGGGGCGGGATTCCGGGTTCCAGCCCTTCGGCCTCGTAGTCATTGACGGTGAAGGTGACGTAGAAACTGTAGCGGGAAAAGGCTTCCAGACAGTCGAGAAGGGGCCGGGCGTTTTTCGTCCAGAAAACGATGGCCCGGGCCCGGGCGAAGGAGACGATCTGCTCCTGGCGGTTGAACGGGTTCTGCCAGGCGAGCCAGCCGGCCGCCATCCGTTCGCGGAGCCAGGGCAGGTGGAAGGCCGGGAGGTCGGTGGCCCGGCTGGCGGAGATGATGACCGGGGCCACCGCCTCCCGGGGGCCGGCCGGGGTTTCCACGAGGACTCGTTCCCACTTCTTCATGACCTGGCTCTTCCCTTAGGGTAAGAGAGATCGGCGGAATCTGCCAGAGCGTATGGGCTCAGGATCCCTTCCCGGCCGATGGTTCCCCGGGGAAACCCGTCCCGGGCGGGAGGCCAGGGCGCCATCGCGCCGGTCGGGGGGCTGACCGTTTGGCCTTGTGACGGGGCGATTCCCCTTGACCCGGCTCTCTTCCTTGCTTACCATCGGGGAAAACCGAGGAGGTGGCAGGGATGCCGTCATCAGGGACCGACCTTCCTCCGAAGCCGTTGTTTGCGGACTACCTGGTGAAAGTGCTGGAGAACCCGGGCCAGTTCGAGTATTTCGTTGCCCTGAACCTGTATGTCGAGCGCCTGTTCGGTGCCGTGGTCAGCCACAATCAGGCCCTCGTGCCGCTCTTCGACAAGGAGGGAAGGAAAGCCCTGGCGGAAGATGCCTGCCAGCGGGCCTGTCAGGCCGTCCACGCCCTGGCGGTCAGCCAATTGCCGTCGGCCGACCCGAAGGCCCGGGACCGGCAGTTCCTCGAGTGGTTGCGCCGGAGCAATCACCGGGAGATCCAGGGCTATGTGAAGCGGGTCATCCACACCTACTGCCGCGAACTGCTCGAGACGTACACCGGCAAGGAGTATTCGCGCCTGCGCCAACGTGTCCGCCAATTGCTCCAGGAGTGGGTCGATGCGGGCAGGCTGGAATGCCGGCGGGTGGCGGGGGCGGGTGGTCCGAACACCATGGGCATGCACCTGTTCCACCTGGCGGGCGGGGTCCCGGGGCCGGTCGATCCGACCTGCGATCCGGATGTCCTGGCTGGCCTGGAGTTTCCGGGGAAGGACGGCACGGCGACCTTCGCCGACGTCGAGAGAGCCCTCGCCCAAATCGTTTTTGCCGAGGCCCACCGGGGCCGCACCTGGTCGGTGACCGCCCTGGCCACCATCCTGGCCCGCCAGGCGAAATTCGGGGTGGCGCTCGTTCCCCTCGAGGCCGCCGATGATGATGAGGAGGAGGGGCCGGCGGTGAGCGCGGGCGAGGAAGCGGGGCGCCGGTATTTCGAAAGCCATGGCTGTCGCGTGTTTGAAGACGTCGAGGCCCGCGTCGATGGGAACCTGCCCCTGCCGGCCGCTCTGCACGAGGCGGCGCAGAATGAGGCCGCCCGTTTCTGGCGTGAGCCCGACACCGACAAGCGGCGGCAGGTGGCCCTCGAGCAGGCCCTGGCCGGCCTGCTCTGGTTCGCCAGCCACGAACCGGTGCGCCTGTACGAGTGGGGTCTGCCTGAGCCCTGGATCAGGCTGGTGGCCTACCTTCCCGACCGCCTCGAGGCGATTGGCCGGGCGATGCCGGAGATTTTGAACCGGAAGGGTGAGACTGCCTTCAAGGAGGCAGGAAAACCCAAGGTCCGCATTCGGATCCACGGTAACCCGGATGGCCAGGAGCGCGGCATTCTTGCGGCCTTCCGGGACTTCACGGAAAAGGTGCAGGGGGAAGGGTATTCCCCTGCCCAGATCCTCGGGGCCTGGTGCCAGGCCATGATTTCGGAGGTCCGCCAGCGGATCGGGAGTTCGCAGACCGGAGGACACGCATCATGACCAGAACGAAGCCATGCCCATCTCCTGACACCCTGGCCGCCTATCTCACCGGGACCCTGGCCCCGGCGGCCGCCTCTTCGCTGAAGGCCCACCTGGCTGACTGCCTCGACTGCACCCGACTGGTCGGGGCGGCTCCCGACCGCCAGGCGCACGAGCGGTTCCTTGCCGGGTTCGGGAAGGCGGTCGCCGCAGAACCGGCCCGACCACCCGTGCGGGCGGGCCAGGTCTGGACGGTGGCGATTCCCGGTTCCCCTCCCGGTGGCGGGCTGGTGGGCGAGGACGGGAGGCTCGATCCGGCGCACCGGCCCCGCGTCTGTCCCCTGCTGACGGAGTTCTCCCTGGACGATGCCGAGGCCGACCGGAGCGTGGTGGCCTCCTGCCAGGAATCCCCGCTCGGCTTTCCTTTCCTGATCGAACACTGGCACGACTTCGGGTGCGAGCCCGCCCGGCTCGAGACCTGCCTGGGCGAGGTGCCGGCCGGCGTTCTGGCCCGCCTGCGCGACCGGAGGCTGGAAGAGGCCCGGGGGCTCCCGCTGTTTCGGTTGGTGCAGGAGTTCCGGGCGGCCTGCGACCGGTCGCGGGCGGCCTGGGCGACGGAGGGCGGGGCCGCCGCCGCTGACCCTGCCGTTCCCGCGGCGGTCCTCGCGAAGATCCGCGCCTTCCTCGGCGACCTGGCCCGCGAGATCGCTGAGATCCTCGAGCCCGCCCTGTTGCCGGCCGCTCCGGTGCCGGCGCGGGTCAGAGCCGCCGGGGCGGTCGACCCCCTCGTCGTGTTCAGCCGGCGGCTGAAGGCCCACCTGCAGGCCCATCCCGAGCTCCGGATGGCTTACAGCGAAGCCAAGGGGGGGTGCCGGATCCACGGCAAGGGGAAGGCCGAGTTCGCCCTGATCCTGCTCGATGCCGAGCAGAATCCCTTCCAGCAGATCATTTCCGAAAACGGGCTGGCGACCCTGACCGACCCGCAGTTGGCCGACTGGGCCCGCGCCCAGGCTGTCACCGTGGCCTTCTTCTCGCCGAAGGTGCGGTGACCGTCCCCGCGTCTTTGGTTCCCCAGGGCCTGCGGCCGGTGCTGGATGCCCTGGGGGCGGCCCTTTCCTGCCCGCTGTCCGATCCCGGCGATCCCGCCGACCTGCTGGCGGGCCTGTCTCCGGAGACCGCCAGTTTCCTGCGGGAGGCCTGGAATCTGCGCCCATCGCACCTCCTGCGCCTGCTGACCCATCCCTTCCCCCTCCTGCCGTCCGATCGGCGGTTCGACCGGTGGTTCGCGGCCCTCGGCCGGGAAGAGGTGCGGCTGGCCGAAGCCCCCTGGAGCCTGATGTCCCCCCTGGCCACCGTGGAATCCGCCCTGCCGCGGGTTCGCCGGGCCCTGGAGGTGTTTCCCGAATACCGCTACCTCCTGCCGCCCCTGGAACGGACCATCGCCTGTCACCGGGAAACCTTGCGGGGAAACCGGGCCGCCTCGCTGGAATGGCCCCTGCCCAACCCCGCCGCTCTCCTGCCCTTTGGGAATGCGGACCGGCACCCCGAACGGGCCGGGGTCTACCTGGCGGCGTTCGCCGAGGCCAGGACGGCTGAAGTGAAAGCCCTCCTGCAGGAAGGGCTGGCCCGGGTCGCCCCCGATTTCCAGCGCAGTTGCGAGCACGCCCGACGCCTCGCGCAGAAGGAATTCCCCGCCGCCGCCCTGCCGGACCTCGGCCTTCCTTTGTTGGCGATCCTGCGGGAGCCGGTCGATGGCGGGTCCCTCGGTCTGCCTCTGTGGTTCGCCCTCTGGACCCGCCTGGCCGGAGCCCTGCCGCCGTACCGGGTGGCCTTGACCGGGGTTCTGACCGACGAGGGCAGGATCACGGCGGTCGATCCCGAATCGGTGGGAAGGAAGGTGGCGGTGGCCCTGGCCGCCGGGTATCACCGGGTCTTCCTGCCCAAGGCCAACGCGTCCCACCTCCAGGATTGGGGGAGGAACCCGCGCCTCCGGTTCGTGGAGCATGTCAAGGAGGTCCGGGACTGGGCATACCAGAGCGACCCGGTCGCGTTCACCGAGCGGGAGGTGCTGGGCGCCCTGCGGGGCCGCCGGCAGGAGCGGACCGGTCTCTGGGGCCGTCCGTTCCGGCGGTTGGTGCGGCACCACCTGGACAAGGGGACGTGGGATGATTTCTGGCAGATCCGGTCGGCCTCGCTGGCCCAACCCGCTTCCCGCCTGGCCGGGAAGCACCTGGTCCGCTGTCTTTCGGCCATTCACCGAGTTCTGCAGAGAATCCTGCGGCGGGGGGGCGATCCCGGGCTGTTTCTCGAGGCGTTCCGGGTGCTGGTGCCGGGCCCCTTCGGGCTGTTCCACTGGCCGATCCTGCTCGACGCCGTCAGCCGGGAACGCCCCCTGGCCTCCGACCGGGTCTTTCACCGTCTTCTCGAGCGCCTGGTGGACCACGATCCCGACCTGACCCTCGCCCGCGACCTGGGCCAGGATTTCTACGGGCCCGGATCGCTGTGGAGCAGACGGGATGCCGGTTTCCGGGGGCGGTTCCCCGCCCTGTTCTGGATGCGGGCCAACGATCCCGCCCAGGCCGTCGCTCTCCTGGCCAGGCGCGGGCGGCGAAACGACCAGGAGGAGGCCTGGCTGGCCCGCCTGCTGGACCTGCTGGCGGAGACTGATCCCGCCCGGTACGCCGGGCAGAAGGAGACGGAACGGGAGGTCCGCCGGCTGTTCGCCTTCCTGATCGGGCGGGTCATTCCCGGGTTCCGGCCGGCGGTGGCCGACCTGCAACGGTACGACCGGCGGCTGGCCGACCTCTGGTGGGGGTGGTGGCTCCTGCGCCGGGAAGGGCACCCGCGGGCTGACGTCCTGCGGGATCATCTGCAGGCGCACCTCGCCCAGCCCAAGGAGGCGGCGGGCCCGGGCGGGGCGGCGCCCCCGCCCCTGCTGGCCCTGCCGGCGGTGCAGGAGCTTCTGCAGGAGCCCTTTCCCCTCGATCGGGCCGGGGCCGTGACGGCGGGCCTGAAAGCCGCCGAGAAGGAGCGTCCCCTGCTGAAGGCCTTGCGGCAGGCGGTGGAGGAATCCCTTGCCGGCGGGGGCGGGGAACCGGCGCCCCTGCATGGGTGGGCCGCGCATCTGACGGCCCTCTTCAGCGTCGGCCCCGCGCGTCCCGCCGCACCTGCCGACGAGGCCGCCGTGACCGGGGCGGCGGCCCCGATCGGGGGTGGGGCTTCGGAGCCCGAGGGGCCGGCCATCCCCCTGCTGTTCCAGCCCCGCCCCGGCGGGGTGCCGGCCGCGGCGAAGGCCGGCGGCGGGGAAGGCTTCCCGGTCGGGGTGATGCTGATGGCGACGCTCACGGGGGTTCTCCAGGGGCCGTTGCCGGAGGTGTTCGCCTGGCGGTGCCAGTCGAACCCGGCCCTGGCGCTGGCCGACCTGTTCCTGGCCGGGCCGGGGAACCCCATTCCCCCCAATCCGCCCGGCCGGAAAGCGGAAGCCCGGGGCGCGGCGCCGACCCCCAACCTGAAGCGCTGGTTCGACGAACTCGGGGAATGGGTCCAGGCCTATCGCAACCCTCCGGCTGTCCTGGCGGCGGCCCAGTGTCTGTCGCACTGGGCGGGGAGCCTCGTGGCCCGGAACGCTGTCCTGGCCGGCGCCGGCCTCGCCCCGTGCAAGCCCGAGTATCTGGTGGCCCCCCTGGCCTTTCTGGCCGGCCTGGCCCGCTTCCGTTCCCCCACCGCCTTGCAGACGGAGTTTCCGGGAATCGTCAAGCGGGTGGCGGCGAAAATGGGGAAGGCCGACCCCGGCGAACTGGTCTGGCTGGGCGCGTTTTCCCCACACGATTGGCCCGAATTCCGCGAGCCGGTGGTGACCCTCGCCCAAAAGGCGGCGGCGGAACTGGACCGCCCGGTGCGCCGCGATTTCGCGCCCGCCCAGCATGAACTCTGCCTGTCTCTCCTGCACTGGACAGGGTGGGCGGCCGTCCTCGAGCCCCCCCTGGCGGAACGGGCCCGGCAGTGCGCCGACCAGCGGGCGGGCGCCGACCGGGACCAGCACATGGCGGTACTGCCTCTCGCCTGGCTGGCCGGCGGGGACCGGCCGGCGTTTCGCCGTCTGGCCGCGCGCCGGGCCCACCTCGCCCGGTTCCCCGCCTTCGCCGCCGCCTACTTTGCCCTGGTCGAACCTTGGCGCTCCGGCCT
>CAZKPI010000236.1:1335-7404 GCA_964554555.1 uncultured bacterium | reverse complement strand
ATCGAGTGGGCCGGGGCAAACGGCTGGTCCTTGATGAACCGGTTGTAATACAGGGTGAGCTGTCGGATGCCGTCCTGCCGGTAGCGTTCCTCGATCTCCTCCGAGGCCATGCCTTCGCGGTGGGTGAGCCGGACCTCATCGTAGATCTTGAGGATCTCCTCGAGGGAAGGCTTGGGGCGGGGGTTGGCGGGGTCGTAGATGTGCTCGAAGGTTTCGTGGATGGTGGTGCCGAAACTGAAGAACGGCTGGGGCTTGGGCGGCACGCGGTCGAGGTAGAGCCGCTTGTAGGCCCGCGGGCAGTTCAGATACAGGCTCATCTTCGAGTAGCTGAGCCGGATGCGCTTGCGGAACACCTCCGGGGTCTCGCCGGCCATCTGGAACGGCTTGACCTTCCACTCCGGGCAGGGGTTGTAGAACTCGCACCAGGCGCACAGGGCGCCCTTGTTCGGCTCCCATTTCGCCTCGGTGATGCCGGCGACGATCTTGCGCAGGCGTTTCTTGTGCGCCTCGATGTGTTCGGGTTCGGGCGTGAGGCTCATTTTCCGGTTGGCGGCCAGGAAGATGTACGACACCCTGGCCACCTGGCCCGGCCAGCGCTGGCTGGCGGCCAGATACATGTTCAGCAGGCCCATGTCCTCATGGAGGATCCGTTCGTCGGGGATCTTTTTGCCCGACTTGTAGTCGATGATCTCGTACTTCCCGTCGGGAAGCTGGTCGACCCGGTCGATCTGCACCGCCAGGTCGAGGCCGTCGAACGTCCAGCGGGCTGAGGTCTCGAACATGACCGGGTTTTCCTTCCCGGTCAGCCCCTTGTAGTATTCATCGAGCATCTGCATGCCGCGGCTCTTGAACCGCTGTTCCTCTTCCCAGTCGGTGTAGCCCCCGTCGATCCAGTGCTTGGCCAGCAGTTCCCGGAAGGGGTTGACCTTCTGCATCTTCCCCTCGAAGTGCTCGTGAAATTCACGCAGGGCGTAATGCAGGGACCGGTCGAAATTCAGGTGCGGGGTGGGCCGGGGTTCCTTGGGCACCCGGTCGATGTAGTTCATCTTGTATTTGAGCGGGCAGGACAGGAAGGAGTTGATCTTGCTGGGCGACAACAGCATCCGCTTCGCGTCCTCGCACCGGTCGAGGTAATCGCAGTAGGGGCAGAGCGGGTTGCGGTTCCCTTCGAACTCCCCGCGCGCGTTCTCCTCCTGGAACTCGCTGACCGCCAGCTTGAGCCGCTCGAGGTCGCGCGGGGAGGGGGTGAACACCACCCGTTCGCCCGGGAGCAAATACAGAAAGGTGGTGCGCTCGACCTTCCCCGGCCAGGTCAGGCTGGCCACGGTGTGGGTGAGCACCCCGGAAATGTCGATCTCGGCCTCGTGGACGGTCATCGGCCGCTTGGTCGTCTTGTAGACGAACACCTCGTAGTTGCCGTTGGGCAGGATGTCAACCCGGTCGAACCCGGCGCTCAGCACGACCCCCTCGAAGGGGGCGCGGGCCTGGTCGGCCAGGGTGCGCACGCGCGGCCGCTTCCCTTCGAGCGATTCGAGGAAGTTCTTCAGCGCTTTTTTCCCGGTCTCCTCGAGAAACTGCCGGGCCTGCAGGCTGAGGGGGATGTCCGTGGGGATGCGGGTCAGATAATACTTGTACAATCTCTCGAGATCCGCCGACTGGTTGAGGGCGAAGAAGTCGCGCAAAACGTCGCGCACCACCTGGTTGAGCAGAAGGGCCGGCCGTTCCTTGTCGGGAACCGGGGCCCGCTCGAGGTAGCGGAACCGGTACTTGCGCGGGCACTCCCGCAGGGTCTGGATCTTGGCCGTGGTCGCGGTCAGCGCCTGGAACTGGCACTTGCTCGCGGCGCGGCAGGTGGAACAGCCCGGCCCGCCGAGCGTTTCGAACTCCTTGCGCCGCATCCGTTCACTGATGTCCTCGAGCAGGTCGATCCCGTGCCTGGTCATGAACTCGTCGACCTCGACGGTGACGGCCCGGGCCGCCCGCAGATAGAGATGGGTGAACCGCTTCACCCGCCCCGGCCATTTTGCCGCGGCGGCGGCGCAGGTGATGGCCGACACCGGATCGATTTTCAGCTCTCCCTCGTCCTTCAGGCTCCTGCCGGTCTTGTAGTCGATCAGTTCGAGCGAACCGTCCGGGTGTTCGTCGATGCGGTCGATGGTGATCTGGAAATCGTACCGCTCGGTCGACAGGGAGAGGAACTCGTTGACGTAGCGGGTGCGCGATTTCGGATAGAGGAGCTTGAAGTAGAGCTGGAGCAGGTCGCGCCCCGTCTCCTTCATCAGCACGACCGTCTCCTCGGGGAAGGTTGCGGGAACAGCTTCGTAGAAGCGGGCGAACAGGTAGCCCTGGGGGTCGCCGTGGGCGGCCGGCTTGAAGTCGCGGTGCAGGGCGGCCAGGGCGTCGTGCAGGGCCCGGTCGAGGGCCAGGTCGGTGGAGGGCTCCGCCGGTTCGGCCCGGCCGGCCGTCCGGTGCAGGTAGTAGTGGGCGTACTTCTGGGGGCACTCGAGGAAGGTGCGCACCTTGGTCGAGGTCAGGGCCGGCACCTGGCCGACCGGGCAGGACTCGCGGAAATCGCAGAAGGGGCAGGCCGCCGACCGCACGGGCGGGAACTTCCCCTGATAGATGGCTTCCCCGATCTCGAGGTAGGTCTTCTTGCCCTGGGCCAGCAGGGCCGGCGAGCGCTGGACGCTGAGCGCCACCCCCTCGCGCAGGAACAGGTGGGTGACCTTCTGCACCTTGCCCGGCCAGATCACGTCGCCGGCCAGGAACAGGAGCTGGAGGGGCAGGCTCTGCGTCAGCTCGGCCGCCCCGCCGGCGGGGGTCTTCCCGCTCTTGTAGTCGATGATCTCGATGGAGCCGTCGGGATGCTGGTCGACGCGGTCCATCCGGCCGCTGAACTCGCCGCCGAACAGGTCGATCTTGAAGAAGTAGTCGATCTCGATGGCCCGGGGCGGGGTCTGGCAGAAGTTCTGGTGGAACAGCCGCAGGGCGGCCTCGGCGTCATGCCGGAACTGCTGTTCCTGCTCGGCTGACTCGTAGCCGCGGGAATCCCAGCTGGAGGCCAGCAACTGCATCAGCTTCTCGAGCTTGAGGGGCTCGTTCGCCCCGCGGCTCTTGAAGAAGACCTTCAGGGCCGTGTGCAGGCTCTGGTCGAACGACAGGTTGGGAGCGGGGGCGGTTCCCTGCGGGGCCTTCTCGATGTAGGAGAAATGAAACTTCTTCGGGCAGGTGCGGTAGACCTCGATCTTGCCCGGGGTAAGGGGGATCTTGAATTTCTTCGGGGGTGGGGCGGCCGGCGGGGTGGGGGACCGCGGCGGCCTGCCGGGGGGAGCGGCTTCGGGGGGTTTCTTTTCGAGGTTCTCCTTCGTCTTGCGGAAGAGCTTCTGGAACAGGTTCGGCTTGTCGGCCATGGGTGTGTCCTCGTTTTGCGCGTGGCGATATGCCTGCCATTATACGGCATCCCGACCCCGCATGCAGGGGGAACGGAAAACTTGCGCGGGGCGGGGGGGCGTGGGAGAATGGCACCAGCAGGATCCCGAATCGAAGACCGTCCGCCCGGGACGCGGGCAGGAACCTTCCGGCATCCCGGCGCGAGAACGCCGCCCGCCGGCGGCAGAGAACTACCGCCCAGGAACCGGAACGCCAAGGGAGGAAGAGGATGAGCGTTCAGCAGGCCTATGAGATCTGGGGGGCCGCCTTCGAAGACGAAGGGAAGGTGACCACCGAGTTCGACCGGGAGGTCATGCGCCTCGTCCTGGGCGGGCGCCGGTTCGGCTCCATTCTCGAAATCGGCTGTGGCACCGGCCGCAATACCCCCATCCTGGCCGAGATCGGCCATCGCGTGACCGCCATGGACGTGGCCACCGGCCTGGTCTGGCGGGCCCGCGCCAAGGTCCCCCATGACACCGTATCCTACATAATGGGCGATTTCTCGCGGACCTGGCCGGTCCGCGACGGCGCTTTCGACCTGGTGGTCAGCAACCTGGTCCTCGAGTATGCCCGCGACCTCGCCGCCATCTACCGCGAAGCCGCCCGGGTGCTGGTGCCCGGCGGCCGCTACTTCCTGTCGGAATTCCACCCCTACCGGCAATGCCAGCGGGTCGGGGCCGCCGTCGGCCTGTACCGCGATTCCGACCCGCCCCCGACCTTCCTGCATCACATTTCCGACCACCTGTCGGCGGCGATGGCGGCCGGGTTCAACCTCGAACAGCTCAACGAATGGTGGGAAGGGGTCGAGCACCAGAAGCCCCCCCGCATGTTGTCCATCCTGCTGGCCCGGTAGCTCCCGCGCCCCCCCGGAACCGGGCGGCGCCGGCCGGAACCTTGGCGGCCTTCCCGCCTTCGGCGTCCAGGCGGCGACCGGGCAGGTCGGGCCAAGAATCTCCCCGCCGCCCCCCCTCCCCGCGCCGCCTGGCGGGGCGCCGGGTGAAAGCCGACCCCTCCCTTCATCGCGCATACCCGACCATGACCGACCATACCCGACGATGCCCGGGTTTGGACGGGCGATTCCGGTTTTCCCGGCGTTTTCCGCCCGGGAATCGGCGATTTCCCGGTAGGAGGTCATCGGACCCTGTGCTATAATGGCTCCCTCGGGGAGACCCGAAACCATCACACCGAAAAGGGAAAGGATTCTTCAAAGGCATGAAACCGATCCGCGTCGTTCAATGGGGCCTGGGCGCCATGGGCAGTGGCATGTGCAAGCTGATGCTCGAAAAGGAAGGGCTGAAGATCGTCGGAGCCATCCGCAAACGGCCCGACACCGCCGGGAAGGATCTCGGCGAAGTGCTGGGTCTCAACCGGACCCTGGGCGTCAAGATCACCAACAAGCCCGCCGACGTCCTCAAAAAGGACAACGTCGACCTGGTCCTGCATGCCACCGACTCCTTTACCCGCTCCTGCTTCGATGAACTGAAGAAGATCATCGAGGCCGGCATCGACGTCATCTCGATCGCCGAGGAGATGGCCTACCCGCACGCCCAGGAACCCGATCTCGCCAAGGAAATCGACATCCTGGCCAAACGGCACGACGTCACCGTGCTCGGCACCGGCGTCAACCCCGGTTTCGTCCTCGACGCCCTGGTCATCATGCTGTCCGGCGCCTGCCTGCGGGTCGACCGCATCGAGGCCAGCCGCATCAACGACCTGTCCCCCTTCGGCGCCACCGTCATGAAGACCCAGGGGGTCGGCACCACCCCCGAGGAATTCGAGGCGGGCCTCAAGAACGGTACCATCGTCGGCCACATCGGTTTCCCCGAGTCGATCACCATGATCTCCGACGCCCTCGGCCTCGGCGTCGACCGCATCGAGCAGCAGCGCCGCCCGATCATCTCCAAGACCCACCGCGAGACCCCGGTCGTCAAGGTGTCGCCGGGCATGGTCGCCGGCTGTGAGCACATCGGCATCGGCTACCGCGGCAAGACCGAGGTCATCAAGCTGGTCCATCCCCAGCAGATCCACCCGGGCAAGGAAGACATCCTGACGGGCGACTACATCAACATCTACGGCGATCCCGACATCCACATGAGCAACAAGCCCGAGATCCCCGGCGGGAAGGGCACCATGGCCGTCGCCGTCAACATGATCCCCATCGTCAAGAAAGCCGGCCCCGGCCTCAAGCGCATGATCGACCTGCCCATCCCGGCCTGCCTGATGGGGAAGACCGCCTACGACCGGTGGATGTGAGATGAGCACCGTCCCCAAGGGGACCTGGGTCGAGATCGAAAAGGTCATCCTCCGTCCCGACCAGCGGGCCCCCAACATTCCGGATGACACCGCCCGCACCCCTTACGTGATGCGGGTCTCCGGGTGGCTCCTGGAGCCGGCCGTCCCCGGACAGCCGGCCCGGGTCCGCACCCTGATCGGCCGCGAGCTGGCCGGAACCCTGAAAACGGTCTCCCCCAGCTACACCCACAGCTTCGGCGAGGTCGTTCCCGAACTGCTCGACATCGGCACCGCAGGAGGGAAGCCATGAAGCGCGACACCTCCTACGCCGCCGTCACCGCCCGCAAGAACGAGATCATGAAGACCTCGCTCGGGGTCGACTTCGACCGCTACGTCACCAGCCCCGTC
>CAZKPI010000236.1:1079-1325 GCA_964554555.1 uncultured bacterium | reverse complement strand
GCCTTCGACTACGAGCGTCTCATGCAGGACACGGGGTACACCCACGATGACATCGTCCGCATCCAGCGCGAGACCAAGGTCGGCGACACCCCGCTGTTCGAACTGACCCGCCTGACCGAGGAAGTCCGCAGGATCAGTCCCCGCGGCAAGGGCGCCACCATCCTGCTGAAGGACGAGGCGGCCAACGCCTCGGGCAGTTTCAAGGCCCGGCGCGCCTCAATCTCCGCCTACGAGGCGAAGAAGCGC
>CAZKPI010000236.1:0-1069 GCA_964554555.1 uncultured bacterium | reverse complement strand
GGCTACGCCGGCGTCATCGCCGCCACCTCCGGCAACTACGGCGCCGCGGTCGCCTCCCAGGCGGCCATGCGCGGTCTCAAGTGCATCATCCTGCAGGAGGTCTACGACTCGCGCGGGGTCGGCCAGCCCGAGATCGTTGAGAAGGGCCGCAAGTGCGAGGCATTCGGCGCCGAGGTCCACAAGCTCACCGTCGGTCCCGAACTGTTCTACTGCCTGCTCCTTGCCCTCGAGGAGACGATGTTCTTCAACGCCTCCCTCTACACCCCGTTCGGCATCAAGGGCGTCGAGACCCTCGGCACCGAGATCGCCGCCCAGGTGCGGGCCCGCTACCGCCGCGACCCCGACGTCGTCGTCATCACCCACGCCGGCGGGGGCAACCTCACCGGCACCGCCCGGGGTCTGCTGGCCGCCGGGGCCGACAAGACCCGCATCGTCGCCTGCTCCGTCGACCTGAGCGGTCTGCACATGGCCTCCGACCGCGACTTCAACCGCAAGTCCTTCACCACCGGCCACACCGGGTTCGGCGTGCCCTTCGCCACCTGGCCCGACCGGGTCGATGTCCCCCGCAATGCCGCCCGCAGTCTGCGCTACATGGACGACTACCACCTGGTGTCCCAGGGCGAGGTCTTCTACGTCACCGAACTGCTGGCCAAGCTGGAAGGCATCGAGCGCGGCCCGGCCGGCAACACCAGCCTGACCGCGGCGGTGGCCCTGGCCCGCACCCTCGACCGCGACCAGGTCATCGTGGTGCAGGAGACCGAGTACACCGGCGCCGGCAAGCACCACAACGCCCAGCTGGCGTTCGCCCGCCAGATGGGCATCGAGGTGCGGCGCGGCGACCCGCGCGAAAACGTGCCGGGAAAGGCAATCGTCATCCCCGAGCGGCTCGACCAGGTTACCGGTCACGTGCAGTCGATGGACAAACTGCGCGAATCGTATCTGAAGAACGCGGCCAAGGCCCACCCCGCCAAGAAGTGGACCGACGCCGACAAGGCCTTCCTGGCCGCCGACGTGAAGAAGGACGTGGCCTGGCTGGAGTCCCGCCTGCGGGAACTCTGACCCCCCGACG
>CAZKPI010000235.1:0-7414 GCA_964554555.1 uncultured bacterium | reverse complement strand
TTCCTCGACATACACCAGGTAGCCGCCCTCGTAGCGCCCGGTCCAGCGTTCCGGTTCCTGGCAGTTCCAGACCAGCAGACCCTTGCCGCCCGCCCCCAGGGACACGGCGTGAGCCGCGGCGGGATGGCCCAACAGCCAGTTCAGCGCGTCCGGCGCGGCGAACCACTGCAGGCGTGCGAGCAGGCTCGATTCGCGCCCGCGATTCTCCGGGGTGTCGGGGGCGCGGGTGACCCGCATCCCGATGATCTCGGCGAGGGCCCGGAACGGGGCCGCCACGGGCGGGGTGTCGCCGCGCCGCGGATCGAGCCGGAAACCCCCGTCGAACCAGACGATGCGGATGCCGGGCACCCAGCGCCGGAGCAGGGCCTCGCGCCGGCGGCGGAAGGCCTCGTCACGGACCAGCCGGGCCGAGAAGCCCAGGGTCTGCCGCACCAGCCATTCCAGCTGGCGGTCTGTCTTCAGCTCGTCGGGCAGGGCGGCCAGCACGTAGAGGAGATGCCGCCCGATGCCGCGCCGGCCCGCCTCGAACTCGCCCTCGTAGCGCGCGGCCGCCTGCCGGTAGGAGATCGCCAGCGGCAGGATCAACAGCAGGAGAGGCAGGCCCACCCAGCAGGCCGCTGACAGGGGCCGGATCTCAAGACGGTGGTGGATGGCGCGCCTCCCTGGCCGGTCGACCTCAGGGCCCGGGTTGGGGCGCCGGCGGGCGGCCCGTTCCCGTTCCCGTTCGCGTTCCCGAAGGCCAGCCCGGCACGACCAGGCCCATCTCCCGGATCATGTACAAAAGCGCTTCGGCGTTGCCCCTGGCATCGTCGAGGGGGTCGTGGGTGTGGGTCGTCTGCCGCAGGTGCTTGAAGTTCTGGCGCATGTCCTTGACCATCCCCTTGTACAAGGAGCCCAGATTTTGCGAGGAATACCCGAACGGGTTGCTGTCAAGAAAATGATGGAAGTACCAGTTGACGAACTGCCAGTCGTAGCCGTTGTTGTCCGAGAAGAAGACCGGCTTCCCCGGGCAGACCGACCTGATCCAGGCGGCGAATCGCTCCATCTCCCCGCGGGGATCGGGGAAAGCGAGCGTCTGCTCGCGGGTGCACCCGGAGACGGCGAGGGCGTCGGGGACCCATCGGTCAGAGATCGGCCGGAAGCGGGCGGTGAAGGTCTTGTCCAGGTTCCCGTCCACCAGGACGGCGCCGAGGGAGATCATCGAGTAATCCCCCGGGATCGGGCCGTCGGATTCGATATCGACCATGATGTACGACATGGGTTCCTCCTGGGCGGTTGTCGGGGAAACCCCGCCGGCCGGCGGCGGGGCCGGCGGGGCGGCGGAAAGGCGGGGCGGCCAGGCGGCCGGAACGGCCAGGCACGCCCACAGCACCAACAGCGGCGGCCACCACCGGAACCGGAGGAGCGACGAGCGGGCGGTCGGGAACGGCATCGTACGGTTTCTCCTGGACGGGCGGCGGTCGGGGCCACCCTGCCGGGAGTCTAGCATCCGCGGCGGACGGGTGCAATCGGGCCAGGCCGGACCGGGGCGCCGCCCCTTGCCCGGGCCGCACCCGGCGGGGTGCCGGTTCGCTCCTTCGCCGGGGTCTGGGCTTGCCGGGCTCCCTGAACCCCGATGGGACTGCTCCGGGCGGCCGGGGCCGGGTTTCCCCGCCGCCCGCCCGGCGGCCATCGTGGTTGGCCTGGGGGAGGGGACCCTTCCCTTCGCCCTGGCCGGACCCCTTCGGATGGTCAGCCGGTCTGGCGGGAGGCCCGCCTCGGCCTGGTCGGGCACCCCCAGCCATTTTCCCCCGTACCCTGAAGTGGATGGCCGGGCCGTGATCGGACAGATGTCCTGAGGGGGCCGGTATCTGCGGCAATCACTGTCTATCAGGGAGGCATGGGATCCCCGAGGGAGGCGGCCTGAGAAAAACCCGAAGGGGCCTTGTACCATTTCCCCGCCAGGAGTATCATGGGACCTGACCTGCCTGCCGGGGGCCTCCCGCCCTGTTTCCGGCCCTGTGTCCGGCCCTGTGTCCGGCCCGGGGGCCGGTCGGGCCTCGACCCCTGGTGCAGAGGCGCCGGAGGGAGTCCGGGTCCTGGCGCCATCCGGCCGCGCGACGGTCGGGGCAGGGGGCGGCCGGTGCCGGTACAGCTTTCTGGCCGATTCAGGGAGTGGTCCGCATGCTCGAAACGGTGTTTGGTTTCCTGGCCGAGGTCCTGCTGGACATGGTCGGGGAACTGCTGTTCATGATCCTCGTCCCGGTACTGGCCGAGATCGTGGCGCACGGGTTCCTGCGGCCCATGCAGTGGCTGGAGGAGCGCGTGCCGCGCGCCCCCGCCCTTCCCTGGCTGGTCATGGGCCTGGCCGCGGGCCTGGCGAGCCTTTCGCTCTACCCGGCCGCGGTCTTCCGGACCCCCGACCTGCGGCTGGTCAACCTCCTGCTGGCGCCCACCATCGCCGGATTCCTTCTGGACCGGGTCGGCAAGTGGCGCCTGGAGCAGGGTCAGCCCACCCTCCGGCTCGACGGGTTCACGGGGGGCTTCCTCTTCGCCCTGGGCGCCGCCGCCGTCCGCCTGATCTGGGCCGTCTGACCGACTGCCGGGGACCCGCCGTTCCCCGGCCAAGGAGCTGAACATGCGGGATTTCGTCCTGACCATCGGGCCGGCCTCGTCCGGCCGGGAGACCATCCGGGAGATGGCGCGCGTCGCCACGCGGTTCCGGCTCAATGCCTCGCACCTGACCCCCGGCCAGATCACCGACCACCTGCGGCTGGTGGAGGACCTCGGCCGCGAGACCGGCCGTCCGCGGCCCGTTGTGCTCGACCTGCAGGGGGCCAAGGTGCGGGTTGGGGACTGCCCGGCCGTCGAGGCGGTGCCGGCCCGCGTCGAACTGCGCCTGGCGGCGGCTTCCCGCGACCCCGCGGTCATCCCCGTGCCGCACGAGGCGGTGTTTGCCCTGACCAGGGTGGGCGACGAACTGCACCTCAACGACCGGCGGGTGGTTCTGCGGGTGACCGCCCGCCCCGGCCCCGACCGCCTGCTGGCCGACTGCCTGGTGGCGGGGCCGCTGGGGCCGGGGAAGGGGCTGAACTGCCCGCACCGGGTCTACGAACTGCCGCGGGTCACCGCGCGCGATGCGGCCGCCATCGAAGCCGGAATGGCCTTCCCCGCCGTGGAGTTCGCCGTCTCCTTTGTCCTGGACGGCCGCGAAGCGGCCCTGTTCCGCCCCCTGACCGCCGGCCGGCGCCTCATCGCCAAGGTCGAGCGGCCGGCCGCCCTCGCCGCCCTGCCCGCCCTCGATGCCGCTTTCGACGAACTCTGGCTGTGCCGCGGGGACCTGGGGGCGGAAGCCGATCTGCGCGACCTGGGCCGCCTGCAGGCCGAATTCGCGGCGGCCTTCCCGCGACTGCGCGGGCCGAAACTCCTCGCCGGCGAGGTGCTGGGATCGATGGTGCGGGCGCCCCTGCCGTCGCGCAGTGAGATCGTCCACCTGCACGACGTTGCCCGGGCCGGGTTCGACGGGATTGTGCTGTCCGATGAGACGGCGATCGGCACACATGTCGCCGATGTCGTCCGGTTCCTGGAAGGCTTCTTCCAGGCCTGACCCCGGGGAGACGCCCGCCGGCCGCCGGAGGGTCCGACCCGCGGCGGTCGGCACTTTCCCTGACCCTGTCGGAGGAGGCGCCCGCCATCCCATTCCCGCGCGGCCAGGGGCCCTCCCCACGGACCAACTCCGCCCGCTCGTATTTTTGTGTCCGGGTCAGGGCGGCCGCGGCGGATCTGTGTTACTCTTGGCAGGCGAGATCCGACGAAGGAGGATTCCCATGTCTGACGAGTTCAAGCTGGCCCGGTTCAAAGGACTGAGCGACCTGACCCAGGACGAGTTGAAACTGCTGGCCACCTTTCTTTCCTGCCGCACCTACCAGGACGGGGAGGAGATCCTGGGCGATACCGCGGGATCATCGCTGAAACTGGTCTTCTCCGGCCGCGTGAAGATCTACCGCACCTTCCCCAACGGCGGCACCTTCGCCTCGTTCGTCGAACCCAACGAGATGTTCGGCGAGGTCGCCTTCGCCGACCAGCAGGGCCGCACCGCCCACGCCGTGGCGGTGGGCGAGACCGAGATCGGAAAGTTCGATTACCACCACTTCGAGGTCATCAAGAAGCAGGACCCCGTGTTCGGGATGAAGTTCCTTCTGCAGTTGTCGAAACTGCTGGCCGGCAAATACCGCGCTCTCAACCAGAAGCTCGACGCCATCCTCGGCCAGATCCTCTGAGCCCCCTGCCCCTCCCTGCCGGTCCGCCTGGAAAGGTCTGCCCGGGACGGCGGGGGTGAACCGATGGGACTTCTCGAAGAACTCTCGTCCGATTACCGCCGGGGCTCCTGGTCGAACACCCCCATCCTCAATTCTCTCCTGCTGTGGGGTGGCGGCCTGCTCGCCCTGGTGCTGGGGCTCTGGTTCGGCGGGGAAGGCCTCCTGCTGGCCCTGCTGGGGCGGTCGGCGACCGCCGAGGTGGTCGGGATCTCGAACGACGGCTTCCGGACCCGGATCCGGGTGGTCCATTTCCGGTTCGCCCTGCCGGACGGCCGGACCCTCCAGGGCGCCGCCCGGGATGACAGATGGGAAACCAATCCCCGGACGGTCGAGATCCGCTACCTGCCGTTCCGGCCGACCTGGAACGGCCTCGCCGGCGGCTCCCGTCTGTTCGATGTCGTCAAGAGCCTGCTGATCAGCCTGTCGGGGGTCATGGTCGTGGCGCTGGTGGCGCGCTGGCAAAGCTTCCTGGATGACGGGCCGCCGGGGAGCTGAGGTCCGAGGTCAGGCGGCGGCCCGCCCTCCCGGCCGGTGGGCCTCAACCGCCCCGTCGGGAGTGTTCCAGGCCCCGCCATGGACGATGACCGAGATCCCGGGCGGCGGCTCCAACCCTCGACAGGCCGCCCCGCCCTTCTCCCCGACCGGCCGCGGCGCACCGTTCGGTTTGCCCTGCGCCGCCCGTTCATCCTGCGCCGCTCAATCGGCCCGGCCGGGATTGGCCAGGCCTTCCGGCTGTTGGCGCGGCTTCGAGGTGCCGCCCTTTCCCCCGGGGATCGCTTTCTTCCCGCGAGATCCACGGAAAGACGGTATCGCATCAAGGGCGGCGCGGGGCTTCCCGACCCGGGAGGCGCGTCACCGCTGACCGCTCGCCAGGGCCTGGATGCGCTCCCAGAGTCCTTGACAGGCGGCCTTGAAGTTGAGATCGACCATTCTGGCCAGGGCCTCCCGCACGGGTGGCGGTGGGGCATTCTGGTAGACCACGGTCCCGGCCTGTTCCAGCAGGTCGGCTGTGATGAAGGCCGCATCGAGCTTCTGCACGACACTGCGCGGCATGCGGGGAATGCGGCCCACCGCGCCGGCGATCCCGCGCCGGATCTGGGTGGTCGATACCTGGATGCCGGCTTCGCGCAGAGCCCGCCACACCAGCTCGGTGCAATACATGGGAACGGGGTTGGCGGCGAGATCGAACCACAGTTCCCCATGGTGCTGACGCACGATCGCGTCTTCCTTTTCACTCAGATCGAACCCCATGTCATAGGTTGTGCCCTTCCAGACGTGGTAGGCAAGGTACCTGGCGAGCTGGCGCACCAGTTCCTGCGCCCCCAGGCGGGGCCGGATGATCCGGATGTGTTTGGTGGGATACCCGATGGCCGGGTCGCACAGGTAGTTCATCAGGTTGAGGGCGACCACCCGGCTGATCGTCGTGTTGATCGTCACTTCGGGGGTGATGACATAGATGCCTTGCGCGTCGATCGGATACGGCATCCAGTGGAAAAACCGTTTGATCTTGCCGTCAATGACCCGGGGCGGCCCCACCCGATAGTAGGCCTGGGTCGTGATGACCGAATCGGCGGGACGAAGCTCCTGGAGCAACTGCCTGAGCACATGCCCCTTCACCACCACCCCGGCGTGGACAAACCGGCAGTTTGGTACCAGGCCGCCGATCATGGCATACCACTGGGGGAAAGCCCGGTTGTTCTCGATGATGATATCGCCGGTTTCGACGAGCCGTCGTACCTGCACCTCATCGATCTCGATCTTCGGCGGGTTGGGCACGGACGACGTATAGAACCCGATGAGCTTGTCGAGCGGGGAGGCCATGGCGGCCGCGCTCCATGTCAGCATGAGCACCAGAACCGCCTCAAGTCCCCTGGAACGATGGTTCGGACGGCGCATGGGTTTCACCTCCAAGGGAAACATTCTCACAGAGCCCAGGGCATGGTAACACACGCTCCTCCTCGCCGACCATCCGGCCGGGCTCTGTAAACGGGTTGTGGTAGAATTTCATCTGAAGATCATTGTTGTCGAGAACAGGAGGTTTTTCCGCCATGAGCCGACGAGCCGTTTTCGTCTTGATGGTTCTGGCCTGCGTGTGGAATGTCCACATGGCCCACGCCCAGGTCAACTATCGCCTCACCGGGATTCTGGAGGTGGTGCGCCATTCCAGCGGCACCTATCCGATCCTGCGCACGGGGGATGGCCGGCTGTTCAACCTGACCGAAATGCCCCTCGCCAGGCTGACCCCTTTTGAAGGCCAGAACGTCGTGGTCGAGGGGTCGGCCCGCCAGGCCGACCAGGTGATCGATCTGAAGGTGACCAGCATCGCGGCCGCCCCCCTCGATCCCAAGGCGGTCGTTCTGCCGCCGATGAAAGCGCACCAGACGCCGGTCAAACTGGTTTCCCAGCGGCCGCCGGTCTACCAGCTGGCGAATTTCCGGTGGGGGTATATTCCCGGGCGGGCCCGCACCAATGACCACTTCCGATTCGTCAAAGCCACCCTTGACACCTCGAAGGTCGACCGCGCCTACTTTGTGCTCAAGCCGTTCCCGCCGGAATGGATCGCCGCGCACTCCCTGCTGTACTGCTCGCTCAAGCCGGGCGGCCTCGTCAGCGAGACGGGGGAGCAGGCCAACGGCGTCTTCCTCAGCATCGAAGCCTACCAGCGCACCGACCAGTCCTACTCGCTGACCGGCGGCCTGAAGAACACCTTCGGCTCCGCCTGGATCATGGGCACCTGGGAGGACTACACCACGCAATCCTGTGAGGTGCAGAACGAGAAACTCTTCCTCTATCCGCTCAAGCTCACCCAGACCCAGATGAACGCCCTGCTCGCCGAGGCGGTTCTGCAGGCCTCGGTCAACCGCTCGGGCGAGTTCTATCACACGGTGACCAACAACTGCACCAACAACCTGATCGTCCTGCTCAACCGCGTACTGCCGACTGACCGCCGCATCAACCTGTGGACCATTCCCTCGATGGTCTACAACCTGCGGGCGACCATGCCCGTCATCGTCCCCAAGATGCTGATGAAGAAAGGCCTGCTGGGAGAACCTCTGCCCGAAGTCAACGGCCGCAATTTCCGGCAGATGTTCGGGTTCGGCGCGCCCCCCGCCCGA
>CAZKPI010000234.1:0-7422 GCA_964554555.1 uncultured bacterium | reverse complement strand
GCCGTCAAGGGCATCTCCTTCACCATCGGGGCGGGCGAGTGTTTCGGCCTGCTCGGGCCCAACGGCGCCGGCAAATCGACCTCGATGAACTGCATCGTCGGCTTCTACCCGCCCTCCGCCGGCCAGGTGCGCCTGCTGGGCATCGATGTGCACGCCGAGCCAAAGAAGGCCCGGTTCCACCTCGGGGTCTGCTCGCAGGATGACACCCTCGACACCGACTTCACCGTCTTCGACCAGATGGTGCTCTACGCCTCGTTCTTCCGCATTCCCGAGGCGGAGGGGGAGTGCCGCACCCGCCGCCTGCTCGACCAGTTCGGCCTGTCGGCCAAGGCGAAGGAACCGGTGGAATCGCTGTCGGGAGGCATGCGGCGCCGTCTGCAGGTGGCCCGCGCCCTGGTGTCGGAACCCCGCGTGCTCGTGCTCGACGAGCCGACCACCGGCCTCGACCCCGAGGCCCGCCGGGTGGTCTGGGGGGTCGTCGACCGGTTCCGGGCCGGCGGGGGAGCCGTCCTGCTCTCGACCCACTACATGCAGGAGGCCGAGCGCCTGTGCGACCGGGTGGGCATCATCCACCAGGGGCTCCTGCTCGACGTGGCCCCGCCCGCCGCCCTGATCGCCCGCCACATCGGCCAGACCCTGGTCCGCGAGGAGATCCGGCCCGGCGTCCACTGGGAGCGGCCCCCCAACCTCGAGGACGTCTACCTGAAGCTGACCGGCCTTTCCCTGGAGGAAGCAGGAGACGAAGGCGGGGAGACCCCGCCATGACCCCGACCGGCAGCCACCAGCGAGCGACACCACCCCGGGGCGGAATCGCCGCGCCGCCTCGACCGACCCGAGGCGGGCCACCCCCCATCGGGGCCACGGCCGTCGGCACGAAACCCCCATTTCGCCCCTCGCCAGAAGGCCAGACCGACACGACATCGGCCCTCCCCCTTTGCCGCCACGGATGGCGGTGCGAAATCCCCGTTTCTCCTACCGCAGAGGGGCCGACCCGGCCCCACCCGGGACAGGCCCATAGAAGTTTGTACAAATCAATTTTTTCCCATCTGTACCATTTTATTGCGATGCCCGGGAGGCGCCCATGATCGATCTCTGGGCCATCCGGGTCGTCTGGCGGCGGTATTTCGCGATCTACCGCAAGGACATCCGGTTCGGGCTGACCACCACCTTCGTCGAGCCCATCCTCTACCTGCTCTCGTTCGGCTACGGCCTGGGAACGATGGTCGGCGCCATCGAGGTGGACGGGGTCTCCCTGACCTACCGCCAGTTCATCTTCGCCGGCATCGCCGCTCAGACCGTGCTGTTCCAGGGCTTCTTCGAAGCCGCCTACGGCAGTTTCGTCCGCATGTACTACCAGCGCATCTACCAGGCCATGGCCATGACCCCGATCACCCTCTCCGAGGTGCTCTGGGGGGAACTGCTCTGGGACGCCACCAAGGGCACCATCGCCGCCGCGGCCGTGCTTTTCATCGGCGCCGTCACCGGCGACTTCCGGCCTCTCGGCGCCCTGGCCGCCCTGCCCGTCGCTTTCCTCTGCGCCTTCCTGTTCGGGGCCCTCGGCCTCCTGGCCGCGGCCGTCTCCGCCTCCATCGACGAGATCTCCTATCCGCAGTTCCTGTTCATCTTCCCGATGTTCCTGTTCTGCGGCGTCTTCTTCCCCCTGTCCCAACTGCCTGGCTGGCTGCAGACAACCGTCTGGGCCCTGCCCCTGACCCCGGTCGTCTCCCTCCTGCGCAGTCTGACCCTCGGCACCCCCGTCTTCTGGCGCGCCGCGCCGATCCTGGCCGCCTGGCTCACCCTCACCGTCTGGTACGCCCGCCGCCGCATGCTGAACCGCCTCGTCAAATGAAGGGGCGGGAAGGGATGCGCCGCCCCGGCCTGCGCCGGCTCGCCGCCGGACTCAACCGGCCTGTCCCGCCGGGAATTTCCTGATCAGGGCTTCTTTTCCTTGAGAACGGCCGCCCGGCCGGCCTGGAGGTCGGCGACCGCCACCCCGGCCGAGGCCGCCTCGGCCAGCCAGGCTTCGTGGATGGGCGCCGTCGCGCTGGCCGACAGGGCAAACCGCACCAGCTCGGCCCTCGACTCGGGGACGTCCCCCACCTCGGCCAGGATCTCCCGGCCGATGGTCTCCGCTTCGGCGGTGCGACCGGCGGCCAGGACCATGGCGTAGATGGGCCCCACCCCGGCCAGGGTCATGGACCGGTAATCGGGGGAGGTCGCCATCGATTTCCCCATGAACAACAGCCCCCGCACGTCGGTCACCGGGTCGCGCAGAAGTGAGCCGGCCTCGGCCCACCGCCCGTGGGCCGCCAGGATCTCGGCAAGATCGCCGCCGATCATGAACAGCAGATCCTTGGCCCGCGGATCGCTCTTCGCCTTGCCGTACCAGTCGAGGATCGCCTCCTCGTCGTTGATGACCCGGCAGAGGGCCTGCCAGTCAGCATACTGCTCACGGTCGCAGGTCATCGCGGCGAGGGCCGGGGTCAGCCGGTCGCGCAGTTCCTGGAACTTCGCCCGGGCAGGGGGGGACTGCAGGGCCAACTGCCGCATCTCCTCGACCATGAAGGACAGCCGCACGCCGCGGAAGGCGGGGCTGGCCTCCAGCGCATGTTCCCACAACCAGATGAACTCCTCGACCGCGCGGGCATGATCCCCCGCGCCTTTCGCGGCCCGGGCCAGGTCGTAGCGCGCCTTGACCTCCTCCCGGCCCTTCCCCGCCAGCCGCGCCGCACGGTCGCTCAGGGTCTGCAGGCGGGTCTTCCCGGCCGCCAGGCCGTCCAGCCAGGCGATCAGGGTGTCGGGATCCTGGTAGCTCATCAGGCGGTCGAGTTCCTTCCCTGACCGGAACAACAGCATCGTCGGCATCGCCTCGATGCGCAGTTCCTGGGCCAGGGTCGCCACTTCATCGACGTCGATCTGGATGGCCAGCGCGTGGGAGGCCACCCAGGCCATCACCTTCGGGTCCCGCCAGGTCGTCTCATCCATCTTCCGGCAGGGCGGGCACCACGAGGCCATGGCATCGACCAGCAGAAGTTTCCCTGAGGCCGAAGCTTCCTGCAGGGCCTGCTCGAACGGCAACGGGGAAAACACCGCCGGCGGCTTCGCTTCCTCGGCCCCGGCCGCCACGGCCAACCCCGCCACCAGAACCACGATCACCAACGCCTGGCGCATATCTGCCCTCCCTCCGAAAGATGGTGCCGCCGCATGGTTCTTCTCTTCAGCCTCGGGCGAGGGTTGGGGTGGCCCACGGGGTCCCCGCTCTCCATCAACCCGTCGAGGTCCCCCGCCCGTACTGCCGGACAAGAGAGACACCCCGCCCGCCGCCAACCCTCATCCGGAGCCGCTCTGGAAAATGGCATGATGACACCGTCGTTTCCGGGGACCGGTCACCGGGTCAGGGAAGCCATTGGACGGCGTCGATGACGAAGCCGAATTCGTTGATGTAATCGCCCGCCTCGAGAACGAGCTGGACGCGGTCGCCTTCGATCACCTCGGACCACCCGGCCGCATGGATGCCGTTGATGTACTCGACCAGCGCCCCGCCGCCGTCACGCAGGGTGAGGCTGTCGCCGAAATGGTCGATGGCCAGCCGCGCGAAATGCACCCGCAGTTTCTTCGCGCCCGGCACGGCCAGATCGAAGAAGAGCGTCTTCTGGTTCGGGTAGGGGTGCGGCGACTCGAGCGTGCGCGGTTCCTCCCGCCAGCGGCTGAAATCCTCGACCGGCAGGCGGCGCCCCGGCCGGCCGGTCAAGGCGTTGAGCAGGTTGAGCCGCCGGCCGCCCGCCACGTACCGCGACAACCCCCGCACCTGGTCGGCGCTGTCGAGCAGGGCCTGCTTGACCTGCCGCCAGGTCCAGTCGGGGTTCTGCATCCAGACCATGGCGGCGGCGCCCGCGACCAGCGGGCAGGCCTGCGAGGTGCCCGAGAACGAGCGGTACTGCCCCTTCGGGAACAGCGAAAAGATGTTCTCCCCGGGGGCCGCGATCTCCACCATCGACCCGAAATTGCAGAACGTCGACAAATCGCGGTTGTTGGTGGCACCCACCACCAGCTGGTTCTCGACGCCGTAACAGCTGGGGTAGTCCTGCTCCTCCTCCAGGTCCATGTTCTTGCGCGAATTGCCCGAGGCGCAGACGAACAGAGCCCCCTTCTGCGCCGTGTAGGCAATGGCGTCCTTCATGGCCTGGGTGAAACTCGGACTGCCGTAGCTGTTCGACAGCACCCGCGCCCCGTTGTCGACCGCGTAGCGGATGGCCGCGGCAATCTGCTCCGAGCCCAGGGCACTGCCCAGTCCGAAGATCTTCACCAGCATGATCTTCACGCCCGGACAGGCGCCGGCGATCCCCGTGCCGTTGTTCGCCGGGGCGCACAGCAGGCCGCCGACGTGCGTGCCGTGGTAGTGGTCCTCGTTGATGTCGGGGCTGTTGCGGCAAAAGTTCCAGCCGTGCACGTCATCGACATACCCGTTGCCGTCGTCGTCAACGCCGTTGGCCGCCTTGTCGCGCCCCTCGGCGTCGGTGCCGCTCTCGCCGGGGTTGGTCCACAGCACCGCCGGATCGACGTCAGGGTGGTTCAGCTCGAGCCCCGAATCAACGATGGCCAGGATGATCTCGCGCTGGGGCTTGAACGCCAGCCGGGCCTCGAGCCCGCCGATGTCACAGCCGGCCGAGCCGGTCTGGCCCTTGTCATCGGCCTGGCCATGGTTGCAGAGCTGGTACTGCTTGTCGAGGAAGGGGTCATCGACCGTATGCCCGTGGGGACACCGGACCGGCCGCCTGCCCGCGGCATCGGCATCGGTGAACGGGGCCCCGATTTCGACCGGCTCATACGGCCGATAGGGGACCTCGCCTCCCGCCGCGGGCAGAACCGCCGCCACCCACAGGACCATGACCAGCAAACGACGTTTCATCGCCACCATGTTACCATGAAACCGTCAAATCCGCGGCAGGGGGAAATCCATGGGCGGTCTCGTGACTGGCGTCCTGTTGTTCCTTCTCGGCCTGTTCCTTCTCTGGCTCACTGGCAGTTCCCGGGGCAAACTGGCCAAGATCCAGGAAACCCGCACCTCCACGGCCCGGGAACTTGCCGACCGGTGCCGGCCGGGCGCGGGGCAGGGCCAGACCGCCGTCGAGGTCAAGGGAACGGTCCGCTGTGACCGCCCCCTGACCAGCGAGATGTCGCGCCAGCCCTGCGTGTTCTACCACGCCAGGGAGGCGGAGAAGACCGAAACGACCCGCGTCTCCTACCACAAGGGCAAGCGCCGCCGCTCAACCTCCACCTCGTACCGCACCCTCCGCGAGGCCACCCACCGGGTCGCCTTCGAGGTCGAGGACCACACCGGCCGCGTCCTGGTCGTCCCCGATGGCGCCGAGATCGAGGGCGACCAGGTGGTCGACCGCTTCCAGAGCACCGGGGGGGGCGGGGAAGGGTTCTTCGGCTCCCTCTTCGGCCGCGCCGAAGGCACGCGCATCCTCGGGGTCCGCTTCACCGAGACCATCCTTCCCCTCAACCGGCCCGTCTACATCCTCGGGGCGCTCGGCCTGGTCGATGGCAAGCCCGCCGTCCGCAAACCCACAACCCCCGACGGGGTCTTTCTGATCTCGCGCAAGAGCGAAGAGGAACTGGTCTCCGGCCTGCGCTGGCAGATCGGCCTCCTCACCGCCGGCGCCGTCCTGGCCTTCCTCGGCGGGGCGGCCGCCTTCCTGACCGCCTTCGGCACCCGCTGACCCGCACCGCCGCCCGGCCCCCGGCCCCGCCCGGCCGCCGGGAGGGGTCAGCGCAAAAACCGCCAGACCAGCCAAAACTGCAGGACCGGCAGGAGCAGAACGCGCAGAACCCCCCACCGCCAGGTCCGGCTGATGAAGGACTTGGTCAGGAAGAACACCAGAACGCCGATGACCAACAGCGAGTTGACCACGACGTGGAAGACGAAAAACATCTGGGGGTCGAACCGCAGGACCCAGGGCCCGAACGAGAGCACGGCCACGCCGATCTCCAGCTGACGCTCGTTGAACGGATGCACGTTCTTGGGGTCGGGGCAGGGCAGCCACCCGCGGCTGACCCCCCGGAACAGGAGCCATTCCAGGCCCACGAACAGCACCACCGCGGCCAGCGACCGGCCTTCCACGTTCAGTCGTTCCAGCGGGGTGAGCACCATCAGGCACAGCACGATCAGCGGCACCAGCAGGGAATAGAGCAGGAAAGCGATGGTGTGCGCCAGGGTCAGGGCCGACAGCAGGTTCTCCCGCTCCTGGATGTCGATCCGGCGGTGGGGGGGCGGCTGTCTGGTGGCGGCCAGGTAGGCCAGGAACCGCTTCTCCGCCTCCCGGTCGCGCCGGACCTCCGTGACATCAAGTTCAGACGGCAGCCAATCCATGCCCGGAAACCTCGTCAGGAATCACCACGGAGTCACCATGAGCCAAGCCAGGAGCAGGGAACTTCGGGAAATTTCGGGGACACAGGACCAGATCGGAGACTCCAGGGAACCAGCTGATGGGCAACAGGCCGAACGGCAGGTGAGCACCGGCAACCGGGATGGGCGAAGAACCACCGGACGGCTGGTCGTCGGAATTCCCTCTGCCAGAGGGCTGGAGTGGGCGAAATGCCCCCGGGCCGGAGAATCACCGGGACGAAGAACAGGCCCGGCCAGGCAACGGAAAGACCAGGCTCCGAGAACCCGGCAGGCCGCCGCCCGGAACGGCCGTCCAGCTCCCTGACCCGCCATGCACCCGATGGCCGGCGCCAGGCGCCGGTCACTTCTTCGGGCCGGACGTCTGGATGGCCCCGAGCACACTGCCCGCCCAGGCCTTGGCCGTGCGGGTGCCTTCGGTTCCCCAGTAATGGAGCCCGTCGCCGCCGCTCGCCGGGTACTTCGTGAACGGCCGCGAATCGACGAAGATGCCCTGGTTGCCCACCGTGGCCTTGATCGTCTCGCACAGCCGGTCCTGCGCCGGGATCGACTTCACCGACTCCCGCGCCCGCGGCGGCCCCACCCAGACCAGCGTGCAGTTCGCCGCCCTGGCGGTGTCGATGATGCGCTGGGTCTCGGCCCGCACCGCGGCTTCGGAAGCGCCGAACAGGTTGGCCCCGAGCGAGACCACCAGCACGGTCGGCTGGTACTCTTTGATCAGGTCGGGCAAGGAAGGGGTGGCCCGCGGCGTGCGCCAATCCGCCGGCCGGTCGACCTTCCCCTTCTCGTCGCGGGCGAAGTACCCGCATCTGGTCACCGTCCCGTTGTACCACCAGCGCGGGGAACTGCCCGCCACTCCGATGGTCCGCACCTGGGCGCCGGTGCCGCGCATGGCTTCGTCGATGGTCGAACCGTAGACGCCGACCGTATGCGAGTCGCCGATGTGCAGGACCCGCTGGCCCGGCCCCAACAGAGGCCCGCCGCGGGCGGCCCCGGCCGTCGCCGCCGGGATG
>CAZKPI010000233.1:0-7428 GCA_964554555.1 uncultured bacterium | reverse complement strand
ATCACCTTTGAAGTCTTTTTTTTTTTTGTCCCTGTCATTGACAGAAGGCCCAGGATGAGAAGCACCAACGCCGCCCGGTACACCATAATCTCCCCATCGGCCGTTTGCGGGAGAGAATTGAGGGGCGGGGTGACTGGGGGGGAGGTCAGGGGGCCTTCCCGAAGGTGTCGGCGTAGGTGTACGTCCCGTCCGAGGCCACGTTCACCACCACCCCCTTCTTGGGGATCAGGACGGTGCCCGAGGCGTCCTCCATGATGATCAGGTGCCGCTCGATCTTCTTGATTTCCAGGTCCTGGAAGGTGTCTCCCGCCTTGTACAGGCGGCTGTCGAGAATGGCCACCAGGTTGGTGGGGGTCTCGATGGTCCCCATGAAGGGTGCTTGCATGACCCGGGTGGTCTTGATGATCTTGGGTTGCTCTCCGGATTCACCCTCCTGGGGAATTCCAGCTTTTTTCTGCAGCTCGATGAATGGTGATGGCTCGAAGGGCATGCGTTTCAAGGCGGTGAAGGCCTGAATGACAGGATCGACGTCGGAAGCGATGTGGGTGGAGGGGCTGGCCAGGCCTTCGGCATGTTCCGCCGGATGGGCGGCCTCCGAGGCCGCGGCCTCGACCGGTTGTCCGTCGCCCGGTGCTTCGCCGGGAGTTTCCCCGGAACCTTCGCCTGGCACTGCTTCCGATGGCGTGGCCACCCGGCTGGTCTGACTGGCGATTTCCAGATCCTCCAGGTTCACTGCCACGGCCGCCTTCCTGGGCTTCGGCTTGATCTTCGGGCGGTTCTTGTACCAGTTGACCCCCATCACCACCGACAGGACGATCAGGCTGAGAAAGAACAGGCGTCTGCCCATCACTCACCGCCTTCCTCAGGCGGCGGGGGTGGCGCCGCCGGGCCGTTCAGGAAATCCTCGGGCAGGACGAAGACCGTGGGGGTCAGGTCGAATTTGAAGGTGCCGCTCGCGTCGGCCGCCAACGGCGGCAGGTCGAGGAAGATCAGTTTCTCCTGCTTTTCCAGGATGCGCAGGAAGATCCCGAGCTGGCTGAACGTCCCCTGGAAATTGATCCTGACCGGGAATTCCTCGAACTTGACGGTCTCAAAGTTCCGCTCCTGCTTGGGCTGGGGGGTGATGCTCTTGATCTCCACCTTGGCCTGCTTGCCGAACTGCCGGAGATTCTGGAGGAACAGCGAGGCCTCCGACTGCTTGTAGCAGATTTTGACGGCGTTCTCGCGGGCTTTCTTGAAATCGTTGACCTCGATCTGGATCTGTTCCTTGTTGGCCACCGCCTCTTCGAGACCCCGGATCTCGCCCTCAACTCCCTTGTTCTTCTTCAACTCTTTGCTGAGAAGAATGACCTGGGGGGAATACAGGAACTTCCACCCGATGAACAGAATGGCGCCCAGGACCAGGAATGGCTGGGCGGCCACCTTGGGGTCAGCCTTGGCCTTCTGGATCCATTCGGTGATGGAAAAGCCTTCCGCCATGGGTTCGCTCCTATTCCTGGGCCGGAGGCCTGTCGGCTGGAGGCTCGCCGGGAGGTGGTCCCCCCTCTCCGCCTTCGCCGCCTTCCCCCTCTGCCGGTGCGGGAGGGGGAGGTTCGGGAATCACGATCTTGCCGACCAGGGAAAACTTGATGAAAAACCTCTCGGCATCGATGGGGACCTCTTCCGTCGACTCCAGGGTGGACCCCCGGAAAAAGGTCGAGTTGTTCAGGGCTTTGAGATACTCGAACACCCGGTCTGAGGTATCGGTGTGTCCGCTCAACCGGAACATTCGAGGATTGGCCCTGACCTGGATATGGGCATTGGTCAGGAAGATCTGGGAGGGTGTCGAACTGGCCAGGTCCAGGAGGATCTCCGACAAGGGTACCTTGTTCGCCAGCAGTTCATTGGTCAGGCCGGCTTCCTTCTCCAAAAGCGCTTTTTCCGCCAGCAGTTGGGTGACCTCGGCCTGGGAGGAGTTCAGTTCCTCGAGGCGACTGCTCAGCTTCTTGAAATCGTTCTTGGCCTTGGCGACATCCTGCCGGACTTTGACCACCGGATAGGACGCCACCAGCAGAATGAAGGCGGCCAGCAGTCCGGCCAGGATCCGCAGTTTGCCCTCGTCGAGCTGGAGGCTGATGCCCAGCTTCTGGGCGAACCCCGCCCCGAATTTCGAACTCACCCCCGAGAAGTCGATCGCCTGCGCCTTCCGGTGGGGGTACAGGATGTCGATGAAATTGATCACCTTGGTGTCCCGTACCCCGTCGTAGAGGGCAACACCCACGGCCGGAGCCAGGGCGGGGGTTTCCATCGGCAATCGGTCGGCCGGGAAGTTGGTGCCGGTGGCGGGGAGGGTCTTGAACGGGTCGGCCAGCTCGGCCGGCACCTCGAGGCTTTCCTGGATGAACTCCTTGAAATTCTTCATGGCGGCCGTCCCGCCCGACAGGATGATGCGGTCGATGGCGCTCTCCCCGAACTGGCTGATATAGAAGCTGACCGACAGCTGGATGTGCTGGAAGATCTTTTCCACGGTGGCGAAGATCTGCTGTCCTGCCCACTTGTCGGCCCCCTTCATCGCCTGGACCTCGTCCGGGGGGAGGACCCCGATCTTGTGTTTCAGCTCCACCGCTTCATCGATCGATTTGAATTCGATTTTCTGTCCGTCCACTTCGCCGCCGGCGAAAATGGCTTCGGTGATCGTCTCGCCGCCCATGTTGATGTCGCGGTAGAAGTTCAGAACCCCCCCTTTGTAGATCATGATGGAGGTGGTCTTGTGCCCGCAGTGGATCAGGGCCACCTTGCCCTTGTCCCCTGCTGATTTGATGCCGTTGGGCAGGGCCAGCTCGAGACTCTGGGGAAGAGTCAGGATGCCTTCGATGGACATCCCGCCCCCCTTCAGGTTGTCGGTCATGATCTTGACGATATCCTGCTGGAGCGCGGCCACCATGACCTGCTTGAGGGCTTTTTCCTCTTTGACGATCTCGCCGATCTCCTGCCAGCCGAAGACGGCCTTTTCCATCGAGAAGGGCATCTGCTTGGCCGCCTCGGCATTCACTGCCGCGGCGAAGGCTTCCTTCTCGGGGGTGGGGGGCAGTTCGAAATAGCGGATGGTGACCGGCCGGCCGCTGGCCAGGGTGATTCCCCGTTTCGTCTGGATCTGGTTGTCGTACAACAGCTCGGTCAGGTGCTTGGTCAGGAACTTGATGAGCTTCTGGATGGCGTCGTTCTCGACGTCCTCGCGGCTCATCTTCTCCCGTTCCTCCGGCGTCAGCTGGTGGGTGAAGGGGGGGATGCGCATGTGGGCCAGAGCTTTCAGCACCGGCTTCCCGTCATCTCCGGCGGCGACGTGGACGAACTTCAGGGAGAAACTCCCGATGTCCACCGCCACGAACGGTTCGAATTTCGCTGTTTCAGCCATCGTCCTTCCGGCTCCGGGGCGCCGGGCCAGGGGAAAAACTCCTGCCTGGGGCCTCGTCCGTCATGTCAAACGGTCTTCCCCTGTATCGGATGGTTCCGGGGAACCCTCTACTACTAGAATACCACAAGGAAAGCAGGATTCTTGGCGACTTCCAGGCCCTTCGGAAAAGGAAAACCGGCGCCGCCGCAAGAGCCGGGGCGCCGGTCGTGGGTCGGGGTGGCCTTAGAACTTCACCCGGCTGACAGAGACCAGGATGTCATCGCCGTCGTAGCTGGTATTGGCGGCGTTGCCGGCACCGCTGGGGTTACCGGGCTTGTCCATGGAGCCGTCAGGACCGGCCGACTGCAGGAAGATCTGCTTGTTGCTGTAGAAATACTTGATCTTGGCTTCCCAGGCATCCATCATGAATTCCGCGGGGTCGGTGTCCATGTAGGGGCCCTTCCACCGCTTGGCGTAGGCCGCGATGTTCATGTTGCTGAACGTGCCGCCCACGTTCATTTCGACCAGAACATTGTTCGTCATCGAATCGCCCAGCGCGGCGGTGTCGGCAGAATTGATGTTGGCTGCGGTATAGCCCGTGCTCGTGTGGGGGAACCTGCCCAGGTCGTTGTTGTAGTTGACCAGAGCAGTTTTCAGGTTGGTCATGGCGGCCTTCGTCGCGGCGCTCTTGCCCTGGTCGGTGATACTGCCGATCATCGGGCCGGCGACCGAAGCCAGGACGGCGATGACGATGATGACCACCATGATTTCCATCAGGGTGAACCCTTGCCGGTTTTGGGTGATTCTCATAAATCCTCCTCGTGCTTGGCGTTCCCGTTTCCGGATGAAATATAGGGCCTCCTATCGGCAGCGTCAAGGGAAAGGTTGACCCGCCCTGGGTTGTTCAGTCCCGGGAAAGGAGGACGACCGAACCTTGTCGTATCTCATCGATGGATACCTTGACAGCAGTTGGAAGCACTGGTTCGCCGGTTTTTTCCAGGCTCACCATGTAAGAGGGTCCTGTCTTGATTTCGTCTGAAACGTCATCGGTGGGATAGGGAACCCTCACTTCGAACTCGCCCGAGGCGTTTGCTGTGGTCCAGGTGGTGTACGGCATCTGGGTGACCCGATGCTTGACCAGTTCGATCGGCAGGGAAATCAAAACCTTTTCCCCAGGGGGAGCCTTTCCCCGGAGCCGGGCCCCTTCCACCGCCTCGAAAATCCGGACGATGGGATACGTATCCTCGGGGTCGGGAGGGGAAACATAGACCATCCGAAAATGGGAACTGCCTTTTTCCCCTCCCCCGCCCAGCCCAAAACCCCAGAACAGGCTCCCATAAAAGGTCTTCCGGAAATCGATCTGAGGAAATTTTCCCCAGTCGATGCCCCTCTGGTCGTGGCGGATCCCTCCACCGGAAAATTCAGTATTCAGCAAATGGGGCAGGGTGGTCCGGAAAAACTCCCCGCTCATTTTCGTGACGAACCAGTATTTGATCTGCTGATCGCGGCACAAGGGGTAGACCTCATCCTCGCTGGCGGCCGAGTAGAACCGGGCCATGGTGTCGAGCCCGATGATGAGATTGTTGGCCACGCTCGGCCGCCGGCCGTAATACGCGATGAGGTTGCCCTGGTCCCAGAAGTTCATGACCCCGTAGGATGGTTCGGAATCATCGAGAAACCCGCCTGGATCAGGGGTCTTGTATCTCATCCAGAGGGCGGCATCGACCATGGGCTGGGCGAACGACGGAACGGTTCTGGTGGAAAGGAACTGGAGGGTGTACAACCCGGAAAACAGGGGAAAGGGGAGCAGGATGGCCAGGGAGAGGACGATCCGGGTGCGGGGGGCAGTCCTTTTCCACATGTGGTGAAGACCCAGGAACACCATCATGACCAGGAGGGCTTTCCACAGGGCGGCGAAAACGCCGAGCCACCTTCGGTACCGGACCTGGAACAGGGACAGGAAAAAAATGAAGATCCCGGGCAGGTGGAGGATTTCCCCCTCGCGGTGCAGAACGCTTTTCCAGGCGAGGTACATGCCCAGCGGATAGAGGAGCCATTCCCACCCCCACAACTCGAAGGTCCTCAGGAGATTCCAGTTTGCCGGGTTGGAGCTGAGGACAGGCTGGAGCTCCTGGATGGTGTCGAAGAAGGGGTTGCCCGCCGAGTAGTGAATCAGCGCGGTGGTGACGACCTGGCCGAAACCCCACCAGAAAATAGCCCCCGACCCGAGGAGGAAGGAGGCCAGCAGGCGCCACCGTCCGGCGGTGTAGAGGACGTGCCAGAAATGCATGCCGAGGCCGAGGGCGCCGACCAGGAGCGGCTGGAACCAGGAAAAGGTCAAGGCCGTGGTTCGGGTTTCCCCCATCCTTATCAGCAGGAGCATATTCAGGCCTGCGCTGATGAGGAAGGTGCTGGACACAAACTCGCCAAATCGGCCAGCCCAGGGTTTTCCCCAGAGATACATCACCATGGCGAAGGGGACGAGGAGGAAGGCCACCCGGGACATCCCTGACCAGGCGGTCATCAGCCCCAGCCAGGCAACCCCCCCAGCCAGGGCCCAGCCCTTGGGCGGCTTTTCCCCGCGGGCGAACATGTCCCCTGACATCAGCCAGGTCCAGAGAAAAAAGGCCTCCAGGAAGTGGTGATCGAGGCGCATGAAGGAGAAATGGACCATGAACTCCCCGAACTGGAGCAACCAGAAGGCCGTCAACAGGGCAAAGGCGGTACTGCCGCCGCGCCAACGGATCCACAGCACGAGAACAACCCGCCGGTGACCGGGGGTACCCAGCCCACGATTTCAAAGAGTTTGGTGCCGGAGTCGGGGAACAGGGCGAAATAGAGCCAAGCCGCCCGGATGCAGAGAACGTCGAGAAGAGGGGCGTAGGGATACGGATAGGTGTGGGGGAAGGCGGAATACCGGTCGATCCCGGTCAGGGCCACCTTCCCTTCCGATTCGACCACCTGTTCCACCCGCCGGAGGTGAAGAAGGACATCCGGATCGAACATCGGATAGATGCATTTGCCGTCCCCCTTCCCGGCTGGGATCCCGAGAGTCGCGGTGGCCGCCATGCCCGCCAGAAGGGCGATCGCCAGCACCAGCCAGGGGCGGTTCCAGGCGGGGGACGACTGACCTTCGGTCAGGTCGGTCAGGGTCGGCCGCATGCCATCGACCGGCTGGGGCCCCGGGGCGGCGGCCGCGGGCGGGGGCTGGATCATGCGGTTGGCCGGGTCACTTCATCTGCTGGACGATCGAGAAGAGGGGCATGAAGACCGACAGGGCGATACCGCCGATCATGACGCCCATGACAACGGTCAGGATGGGGGTGAGGGCGGCGGTCAGGCCGTCGAGGGCCTCGGCGACTTCCTGGTCGAAGAAGTCGGCGGCCTTTTCCAGCATTTTGTCGAGGTTGCCCGAGTTTTCGCCGACCTCGATCATCTTCTGAACCATGGTGGGGAACAGGTAGCTCCCCTTGATGGTGGCGGCGAGGCGCTTGCCGCCCTGGACCCCGACGGCCATTTCGCCGATCAGGTTCTCGAACAGCTTGTTGCCCATGACCGAGCCGGTGATCTTGAGGGCGTTGAGGATGGGCACGCCGGCGGCCAGCAGAGAGCAGAAGGTGCGGCAGAAGCGGCTGACGGCGACCTTTTTGGTCAGGTTCCCGACGATGGGGGCGCGGACGGCGAACTGGTTCAAGAGGGTTTCGCCAAGTTCGGTCTGGAAAAACACGTACAGGCCGACGCCCGCCGCTACGGTGCCGCCGAGCCACATGATGTAGTTTTCGATGAGGCTGTCGGACATGACGATGAGGAGTTTGGTGATGGCGGGAAGTTCGGCCTTCATCTTTTTGAACATCTTGGTGAAGTTCGGGAAGATCTTGACCAGCAGGAACACCACACACCCCACGGCCAGGACGAGCTGGACGACGGGCATGGTGAGGGCGCCCTTGACCTTGCCGCGCATCTTCGAGTCGGCTTCGGCGAAAGAGGCCAGCCGGGCCAGAACCTTGTCGAGCATGCCGCCCGCCTCGCCGGCCTCGACCATGTTGCAGAAAATG
>CAZKPI010000232.1:4871-7429 GCA_964554555.1 uncultured bacterium | reverse complement strand
TCCGCTGGGGCCGGGCGGGGGCGGTTCCGCCTCGCCGGGAGACGTGTTGAGCGCCGACAGCAACGCGTCGATTTCGCTCTGGGAAAGAGTCTCAACCATTCACGGCTCCGCGGCCCGACCGGGGAAGAATTGTCACCGGGCCGCCTCCGCCGGAGGGCGGCCCCGTTTCGACATCTGCATCATTCGATATATCGGCGTTCGGATCTTCTCAGTTGATGAGGAAGGTGGGGATGAAGACCTTGATGATCCGGCTCTCCGAGGTGGAGGTGCCCAGGATCTGATTGAGCGATTTCTCGATGTCCTTGTGCAGGAAGTGGTCGATGTAGTCTTCCTTGGCGCGCTGGATGGTGAGTTTCATGAGGATGGTGGTGATGGCGTCGCGGAGTTCGCCCTTCCGCTCCTCGAGCTCTTTCTCCAGGTTCCCGATGAAGCCGACCTGGACCTCGATCTTGATGTAGTGGAGCTCCTCGTCGCGGGAGGTGGCCACGAACTCGCCGAGGTCGAACCGGCCCATCTTGGGGGCCGAGACGACCTGACCCTCGACGACCGGGCCCTTCTGGGGATCGGCTTCCGGACCGGTGCCCGCCTTCTTGGTGGTCACGTAGGCGATCAGGATGACGGTCAGGATCAGGATGAGAACCGCAAGGCCGATGAGGATCCAGCGCGTTCGGGGGTTCATATCTCGCTATCCTATCATTCTGGAATTTCCCGGGTCAATCGGGTGCCCTGGCCGCCCACCTGGATTCCTGCCGATCACTCCGGAGGTTCGGCGCGGCCGCGCCGGGGTCGGGAAAAGGGGGCGTGGACATGGCGGCGGTAGCGGATGATCCGCCGCACCACCATGTCCACGCGTTCTTTCACCATGACCGTCTTTCCGCCCACCAGGGTGATGACCGTGTCGGGCGTCGCCTCGAGCGATTCCACCTTTTCGGCATCGAGGTAGAACACCAGGCCGTTGAGTCGCGTGAGCTTGATCATGGGCGGGAGGAGCGGTCTGTCTGGGTCATGGGTTTACCGGTTCATTACCTCTTGAGGTTGACCACTTCCTGGAGGATCTCGTCGGAGGTGGTGATGACGCGGGAGTTCGCCTGGAAGGCACGCTGGGTGATGATCATGTTGGTGAACTCCTCGGCGATGTCGACGTTGCTCATCTCGAGGGTGCCGGGCACGATGATCCCCGCACTGCCCACGCCGGGCCGCGAGACGATCGCCTGGCCTGAGTTGGGGGAATACTCGTAGAGGTTCTTGCCGAGCTTCTCGAGGCCGGCGGGGTTGTTGAAGGTCGTGATGGCGAGCTGGCCGATCGGCTGTTTCTGCCCGTTGGAGTAGACCCCGCGGATCGTCCCGTCCTGCTCGAAGTAGATCGTCTCGAGCAGTCCCATCTCGTAGCCGTCCTGCTCGCGGGCCTTGGTGGTGAAGTCCGAGGCGAACTGGGTGACCAGGGCCTGGTCGAGCTTGATCGTGATGGGATTGGAGCCGGCGGGTTTCATGGAAACATCCCGGATGATCGAGCGGGCCAGATCGATCTTGCCGTTGTTGGAGAAGTAGATGAACCCCTTGCGGTCCTTGATCAGGGCGTCGTTCGCCTTCTCGAGCCATTCGTAGCTGGGGTTCTCGGGATCGGGCACGCCGTTGGCCGGGTCTCTCAGCCAGTTCTGGATCTCGGGGTCGTCCTTCGCGTAGGTGATCTTGTACCGCCATTCCTGGGAGGCCTTGTTGGTGTGCTCCCACTCGGTGACCAGCTCGTGCGAGGTGCCCAGCGAATCGTAGATCGTGATGCTGGTGGAATGGAGGGCCCCCTTGCTGATGGTGCCGGTGGTCTTGTAGGTTTCGCCGTTCACGGTGGTCTGGAAGACCAGTTCTTTGTCGTCAAAGGCGGGCACCTCGATCTTGACGCTTTCCGACGCGCCCCGCTCGGCGGTGGTGGTGAAAGACAGGAACTCGTTCGGCCGCCAGGCCCGGGAGCCCTCGGTCAGGGTGAAGGCCAGGCCGCCCTGGTCGAAGGTGCCCACCGAGGCGGTGCCGGCGTAGGTTCCGGGTTCCAGCCCCAGGTAGGTCATGCTGTTGTCACCCGACAGGACGAGCCGCTGGCCTGCCCCGGTCTGGGTGCCGGTGATGGTCAGGGTGTCGGGGGTCCCGTCGTTGTCCGTGTCGATGATGGCGGCGGTGGCGTCCACTTTGTCTTTCAGGAGCTGGGAGTTGATGGCGCTGAGGACGGAGGAGCGGGTGTATTTGATGCCGGTCCCGGTGGAATCGGTCTTGGGGAGCGAAATTTCGGTGGCATGGCCGGCGGCATCCGAGATGATGAAGTTCACGGTGGCGGGGAAGTAGAAGGACTCCTGGGAGAAGTCCACCGCGGAGGGGAGGCTGGAGTTGCTGTAGACCTGGGGTTCCGACCCGCCAGTGCCGGTGGTGTTGATGCCCGATTTCAAGCCGAGCAGGGAGATGTTGTGACCGGTGTCCGGGTTGACCCCGTCGCCGTTCTCGAGGCGGATCCGTTCGGGGGTGTTGGTGGAGCGGATCTGGAAGCGGTCTTTCACCCCGTCATTGTTGCTGTC
>CAZKPI010000232.1:1802-4789 GCA_964554555.1 uncultured bacterium | reverse complement strand
GTCGAGGTTGTAGGGGGAGGGGTAGGCGGCCGCGTCGGTGGAGGGGATGCGGATGGTGATGGTCTGGTTCCAGTCGGGTCGGTAGATGCGGAAGGAGATGTCGCGGTCGGGTTCCCAGCTGTTGCTCGGGGTGATTCCCAGTTCTGATTTGAGGGTATGGGAATCGGCGGGGTCGGCGGGGTTGGCCGGGTTGTAGGTCAGGTCGGTGATGCGGATGCGTTCCCCGACCAGCCCGTTGATCTGGAGCTGGTTGCCGATGCCGTCCGAGTCGGTGTCGACGAAGATGGCCTGGGCGGCGATGTCCTGCTCGATCAGGTAGTTCTGGATGAGGGTCTTGATTTCGTCGCGGGTATAGCTTCCGACGGGGATCGAGAGACCGGGCTGGGCGGGGCTGGTGACCGCGCTGTCGGCGCTGATGTTGGGCTCGAGGCCAAGGAAGGAGGCTCCGGCGATGGAGACGGTGCCGGAACCGGAGGGGACGATGCTGATGCGGGTTCCGGTGTCAGTGACGGTGGCCGCCACCGAACCCAGGTTGGTGTTGATCTGGGTTGCAATGTCGTTGAGAGTGTAGGTACCGGGCGGGATGGAAATCACCGACACGTTGCCGTTCGCATCCGACAGGGTGATGTTCTCGGTGCGGGTCAGGACGATATTGGCCGGGTCGGCCTGGGCACTGCCGAGGAGGAAGCCGGGGTTGCCGAGGTCGTTGTCCCCCTGATAGGGGTCTTCGATCAACATCCGGACCTCGTTGGAGATGCGGATCAGGGGCTCCTTGCCGAGGAAATCGGTGCCCGCCGCCAGGGAGCCGTTGAGGAAGTCGATCGACAGGGTTTCGGCATTGGGGTCGGTGGTGCGGATCAGGATCTGGTCCCCCGCGGGGCTCAGGGTGGCGGTGGCGGGCATGCCCACGCCGAGCATGGCGTTGTTGATGTCGTTGGCGATGTTGGCCAGGTTGGTGACCGTACCGGCCGGATAGGTCACATCGACGGTGGTGGCCGGGGCGGTGGCATTGGTGATGCGAATGATCTGGTCAGTGGAAGGGGTGGTGATATTGAGGGGGTCGGTCACTTTGCCGCCGAGGTTAAACCCGACGGCGAAGCCGGGGTTGAAATCCTTGGTCGAGGTCACCCCGTTCACAAAGAACTCCATGTTGAAGTCTGACATGTAGGAGTTTTCGCCCTGGGTGATGGGGTTGATGCCCAGTTCGGACAGCAGGCCCTGCACGTCGGTCAACTGGAGGGTCGTGCCCGAGTTGGGGGCGATCTGCAGTCGGACGGTGGTGCCCTCGGTGATGAACGAGACCTGGGCATTGATGCCGTTCGAACTGAGGGCGTTCTCGATGGTGGACTGGATCTGGGAGCGGGTGTAGGCCCCGGGGTTGAACCGCACGTTGGCGATGTGCCCCTCGTTGTCGGCGATCTGGAACATGACGGTGTTGAGGATGTTCTTGATGCCGTCTGAGGTTCCGGGGTAGGTGACGTTGTAGTTCGACAGGAAGGCGGAGCCGGCCGCGTTGCCCGGGTCGATGCCGAGTTCGGCGATGGGGCCGGAGATGTTGTCGAGCATCAGGGTGATGTTGGAGCCCGACTTATCGGAGACGATGGAAAACTTCTTGGTGGTTGAGTCATACTGCAGGGAGGCGTTCACTCCGCCGTTCTTGAGGGAGGTGTTGACGATGGTCTTGATGTCGTTGACGGTGTAGGTCGTTCCCGCATTGAAGGTGATGTCGGCCCAGTTCTCGCGGGTGGCCAGCGAGTCGGAGTTCAGGTTCTGCACCTCGGTGATGGTGAAGGTCACCGCCTTGCCCGGTTCCCAGCCGCTTTCGAACTTGAAGGGGTTGCCCTCAATCTTGGCCTGGGTACCGCCCAGAACCCCGCCGCCGATGAAGCCGCGTTTACTGCCGACCACCCGGAAGGTGGTGGCGCGGGTGGGATCGCCGCCGTCGAAGATGATGTCGACCGACTCGTCCTTTACCAGACTGCCGCTGGCGACGACCGGACTGCTCGAACCGGTGCCGGTGTTGTTCACGTCGTTGCGGGGAATGGTGGCCTCGGCGGGCATGAACAGACCGTCGGGATCGTAGACGAAGTAGGGGTTGGCCGCCGTGGAGGCAGCTCCGGGCGGGTTGACGCTCGTTGCGATCAGGTTGCCGTCCTCGTCGGTCTTGAACGACCCGTTGGCGACGTTTTTGTTGTTGCCGTCAATGGCCGACCACAGCCAGTTCTTGGCATCAAGCTTCTTGAACTTCAACTGCAGTTTCTGTTCCACCCCGGCCGTGTCGCGGAAGCCCAGGTAGTCGGTGGCCATTTCGACGTCGCGCTCGGCCGAACTGCTGTCGAGGTTCGAGGCGTAGGTGACGTTGTTGGTCTGGTGGGCGTGCTTCTTCAGATACTTGACGATGTTGATGGTCTCCGGGACCACGCCCGACTGGTCGAGCTCCAGGTTGCCCGTGACCGGGTTCTGGGTCGACATCCAGCCCATGATCTTGAACCCCGTGTTGGTGCTGACCAGGTCGTAGTTGGGGTTGATGTTCAGGTTGCCGTCCCGCGAGTAGACGACGTTGCCGTCGGCCGACTCGATGGTGAAGAAGCCTTCACCCTCGATGGCCAGATCCGTGTTCTTGCCGGTCGTCTCCAGGGTGCCCTGCTCCATCAGCGTGTCGATGGCGGCCATCCGGGTGCCCAGACCGACCTGCATCGGGTTCAGGCCGCCGTAGTCGCCGAATGCCTGCTGGGCATGACGGAGGGTCTCCGAGAACAGATCCTGGAACAGGGCGCGTCCCCGCTTGAACCCGGTGGTGTTGACGTTGGAGATGTTGTTGCTCAGGACGTCCATCCGGGTCTGGTGCTGTTTCAGGCCCGTAACTCCCGTGAACAGCGATCGCAACATGCTTCGTGTCCTTTTTCTGCGGCATCGTGTGCCTTCCCCTGCCGTCCGGCTCCTCCGTCGGGCAGGCGTGCTCCCAGGATGGGAGCGGGCGGGTCGGG
>CAZKPI010000232.1:0-1778 GCA_964554555.1 uncultured bacterium | reverse complement strand
GCACGTCCTGTGACCTTGCCCTTCCGACCATGCTCCTCGGCTTCACGAAGACCGGCGGGGGGACCGCCCTCTGTCGTTCGGGCGGCTGAACGGCTTCCCCAGTCCACGGGGTCCGGCCGTTTGACCGTTCTCTGTTCGGTCGCGGGATTTGTCTGCACCATCCCGATCTTCGCGAACCGGCTTTGTCTGCTTCCTTACGTCATCGCGTCCTTCTTGCGGTTGTTTGCCCTGTCAGACGTTCTTCACGCTGACACTGTCGATCTGGGTGACGATCCGGTCCTGCATTTCGCCGATGTCCATCGCGGTCACCAGCGTGCGGCTCGGCACATTGACCAGGAAGGCACCGTCCCGGGTGATCACCAGCGAGTCGCGGGCGCCCTTGGCGCGCAGTTCGTCGATGGTGTCGGAGAGGAGGGCCTGCGTGTCGGCCCCGAAGGGAATGCCCCGTTCCTGCAGACGCTTCTCGGCGTGCTGGGAGACCGTGACCTTCCCGGCGGCCGGCTCCTGCATGGCTTTCTGCAGAACCTTCCCGAACAGCCCCGCCTGCACCTGACCGGTGACACCCGCTGACCGCCCCTTGACGTGGGAGACCAGGGGAATTCCGGGGCCGATGATCAGTCGGGGATCCATACTGTCTGTGGCTCACGCTCCTTTCGTCAAGATTCGTGTGGTGGAGGGTCAGGCATCTGCCTGGGGATACTCGACCTTGATGACCTCCGCCATGGTGACCTCTTTGTCACCGACCGTGAGGATGGCCTGGCCGTCCACGAACTTGATCGCCTTGACGGTGCCCTCGAAGGAATCGGAACCGCCAGTGGGCTGGACGGTCACCTTCATGCCCAGGTAGCTCATCGCCTCCACCTTGTACGAGGTCTGGGTGGAGTTGAGGAATTTCTCGAGGGTGCTGGTCATGTTGGTCATCTGTTCGAGGGTGCTGAACGACGCCATCTGGCTGATGAACTGGAGGTTGTCCTGCGGTTCCAGGGGATCCTGGTTCTGCAACTGCTTGGTGAGCAGGAGCAGGAAGTCGTCCTTGCCGAGCTGGGTCTTGGTGGCGCGCTTGGCAGGGCCATTCACTCCCGACACCGGGACATCGACGATTTCCAGGGCCATGGGCGATTCCTCCTAAACCGTGAGGTCGACCATCCGGATGTTCAGCGCCAGGCGGCGCAGGGCGGGTCGGACATCCAGGACGGGTCCGGATGCGTCCGCGGGCGCGGACGGAACAGAACGGAAGGTTCCGCCGTGTCCGCGAAAAGCTTCCTCATTTCTTCCATCGGGTTGCTGATGGGAAATGTCCACCGTCACTTCGTGAAGATTGATGCCCTGGGCGGCCAGGGTCTCCCTGATCTGCGGGACGATCTGTTCGAGCTTCTCGCGGACCATGGCGTGTTCGGTGCTGATGCGGGCGGTCACCGCACCATCCTTCGAGGTCAGTTCGACGTTGAGTTTGCCGAGCGATTCGGGGGAGAGCTGGACGGTGAGGACTTTCTTCTCGGCCCCGACCTTGAACATCTCGGCCTTTTCGACGATCTGCGAGAACAGGGCGCCGCGGATCGGGTCGGCCGGCCGGGCCGGGTGGGAAGCGGACTTGTCGGGAGCGCGGTCGCCCGACGGGAGGTTCCAGCCCTGCGAGGTCTGGCCGCCCATGCTCTGGGCGGGAACCGCGCGGGGGGCCTTGGCGGCGACGGCGGCCGCCAGGTCGCTGGCGGGCCGGGCCTCGGGCCTGGCCGGCCCGGCGTTCTCGGAGGTCAGGGCGGCGGTGGCGGCGGTGGGAG
>CAZKPI010000231.1:1551-7430 GCA_964554555.1 uncultured bacterium | reverse complement strand
GAGGAGGGACCCCCTGAATTTCGGAAGCCATCGATACCCCATCGCGATTTTTGGGACCAGGACATCGAACAGCTCAAGAAAGACGCCCAGGCCACGATGGAGGCCCTCAAGAGCGGCCAGATCGCGGCCGCCGGGGCGACCGATACCACCAAGAGCTATAACACCATCGCCGAAACCGGCGGCGCTCTGGGCATCTACCAAAAGGCCCTGACCGAGGCCGGGAACAAGCTCGTCGATATCGGCGGCAAGATCGCCACCGCCGGCACCGTGCTGGCGGCCATCACCGCCGTCCTCGCCGTGGTCGCCATCCCCTTCCCGGTGGTCGCCCCCGCCATTCCCATCCTGAAGGGGGTCACCATCGCCGTCGAGATCGCCAGCGGCGTCGTCACCGCGGCCGGCAACACCCTGTTGACCGCGGCCGCCAAGGCCATCACCGACGACAAGGGCTTCCTCGAAGCCGCCGCCCTGGAAACCGCCCTGCAGGTCGTCGATACCGGGTCCGGCTACGTTCTCGACGCCATGGGCGCCGGCGTGGTTGCCAAGACCGCCTCCAACGCCACCATCGGCGGGTTGACCAGCACCATCCGCGACATCAACCGGACCGGGGCCACCGGCACCCAGGCCGGCCAGATCGCCGCCCAGAATTTCGCCAATTCCTCCATCTCCTCGGTGGCCGGGGCGGTGTTCAACGGCATCGTCGGCCAGGCCGCCAAGGGCATCACCGATGACATTCTTGCCGATCCCAACCTCAAGTCCACCTTCAAGTCCGCCAAGGACCAGGAAGCCTTGGGTGACGCCGTCAACTCCGTCCTTGACCTGGGCCTCGACGATACCAAGTCCACGATCACCGATGCCCTGACCATCCCGGACAAGGATGAGAATCCGAAAGCCAACGACCAGCCCAGCCTGGGCGGCAGTTGGTAACGCGCGGGGGCTTCCCATCGGCATCCCTGGTTCTCCCCCCCGCCGTCCCGCACAGGACCGCACATGAACAGTCCGGGTCTGTCTCTGTCCCGGAAACCCCCGGTCGGCCTCGGGGCCCGCCGGGGGTTTATCCTGTTTTTCGTTTGCGTCTTCGCCCTGATGATGCTGATCCTGATCGCCAGCCTCTCCTCCCACAAGTCGGGCGAAGTCCTGCAGATCAGCCGCACCATCGAACAGGAACGCATCGTCCTTCTCGCCGAGGCCGCCATCAACGAGATGCTGGCGGCGGTCAAAGCCGGGGTCAATGACCGCAGTACCGCCATCGGGGGAGCCATCGCCAATTTCTGGCGGTCGGCCTCCTCCTCCGGCAATCGGGTGGTCTTCCAGGCCGAAGTGCCCGCTTCCCAACTGGCGCTGTCCAACAGCATGGCCCTCGACCAGCTCGGCGGACGGGCCCAGATCGCCGGTCAGGTCAAGGTCGTGGTCATCGACCGGGTCAACGGCCCCCGGCCCTCCTACACCGGGTATGTCGAACTCGTCGCCAAGGCCACCTCGCGCGATCTTCCCGAGATCCGTCTCAAGGAACGCCGGGAACTCAAGATCACCAACCTGTCCTACCCCTTCCTCGACAAGTATGCCCTGTTTGTAAAAAGCTTCTGCCGCCTCATCAACAACCCTGAAAAGCAGATTGTCATCCAGGGCATCCCCCCCAACGACCCGGGTGTCTATTCCTTCGTCTACCTGGGCAACCGGTCCTACCCCAAGTGCCTCGAATTCCCCCAGGGGGAGAAAAGCTCCAAACCTCCTCCCGTCCTGCTCGACCTCTGCTTCAAGGATGACAAGCACCTGCTGGGGCCGTTCTACAAACCCAACCCCTTCGTCATGGCCAACAGCGAGAATGTCCAGCACTGCACCGGGAACCTCTTTTTCACCATTCCGCCCTTCCCCTTCAGCACCATCGCCCGCTCGTTTTCGGCCAGCGCCGACTACCACAACACCCCCGAGATGGTGAACTTCTACGCCGCCATCGTCGATATCGGCCGCCGCCACATGGAAGACGAGGGCTCCATCGGCTACCTGATCGTCAAGGATTTCCAGCGGTCAGGGGGCAATCCCGCCAACTCCGAGGTGTTCAAGTCCCTGGTCACCGCTCTCGAGAACAAATGGCAATACCAGTACGGATACACCGACTACACCTCCATCGTGGGCGCGGGAGACAAAACCTTCGTCAATCGCCAGCCGTTCTCTGGCATCCTCGACTATTTCAATTTCTACAATCAATTCAACCCCCAGCGGGTCGTGGGCGGGAAGATGCCGCTGTTGTACGGGGAGGGCCGCAACATCCCGGTGTTCGTGGAAGGCCCGGTCTACCTGCGCTTCTTCAAGGTGGCCCTGCTCGATGAGGTGAAGATCAGCTTCGAGCTCTATGGCGGAAACAAAATGGACCTCAATTTCCCCACCCTTCCCCTGCGCTACGAGAACATCCCGCGCACCTTTTCCGGCAAGCCCTGCACCCCCCAGATCGACGAACGGACGAAGGTGCTGATGTCCGAGGCGATCGATCTGCTGTCGATCAATCACCTGTTCTTCAACACCGGCAAGAACGTCGTCAAATCCCCATCCGCCGGCAGTGGGAACGTCGAGGGGTACGACGTGTTCCCCGATTTCGATGCCTCCCTGCGCACCGTGGCACATGTGTACAAGACCGGGGCCGAGTTCCTGGCCGACCGGGTGAAGAGCATCGGCGGCCAGAAGGTGCTCGACCTCGACGGGGTCTCCCTCGTGCTGAGCTGTTCCCAGGCCCCGCTTGACCTGACCGGAGTCGAGAAGTTTCGCGGCAAGGGCCGGATCATCGTGCGGGAGGGCAACTGCCACCTCGGCAATCTCGCCCCCGTGACCCCCCGCGCCGACTCGCTCTCGCTCTACCTGATGTTCGGCAACTTCATGGTCAAGGGCGGCGGCGACACGGTTACCATCCACGCCTCGCTGGCGGCCACCACGAGTTTTCGCGACAACTCGTCCCCTTCGGCAGGGGCGGAGAGCGGCCTCCATTTCGGCGGGAAAAGCCTCACCATCCACGGACAGCTCATCGTCGACAACCTGTTTGAACTGCAGTCCCTGCCCAAGGGCGGAAGACTGACCATCATCCACGATCCCGACCTGTACTTCCCCGACTACCCGGTGCGGGTGAGCGTCGGCGAAACCAAAGCCCTGCTGGCGGTGGACTACCATGCTGAATGACGGCCCCTCAGGCAATCCCCTGGTCGTGGCCGCCGGCTTCGCGGTCGCCATCGTCGTGGTGGTGGGATTCGCCTTCGCCCTTCTGCGCACGCCCGGCGGCGGCCGCGCCCGCCCCGGCATCGAGAACGGCGGTCCCGGAGGCGGACTGCTGGGCGGCGGGGTGCCCGTTCCCTACTCCGCCTCAGGGACGCTGGCCCCCCTGGGCGGGCCTTCCGACCTCGCCCCCCGCCCATCCGGCCTGGCCGAACTGCCCCTGCTTTTCGACAACTCCACCCCGTATTCCTCCGTGGTCCGCCACCGCCTTCCCCCCGAGTTCTTCACCCCTTTGCCGGCCGATTCCACGCGGATCGCCCTCGACACCCTCCGCGACCTCCAGAGCGCCAAGGATGAAGCCGAGCGGTCCCGCCCGGGTCCTCGAATCCCGCCCGGGGCCGCGGAGGGAACCCGGCCATGACCCCCCGAGCCTCCCGCCGCCGAGCCTTCTCCTTCGTCGAGATCATCATCGCCTTCACCGTGGCGGCCGTCTTCTTCGGCGGGATCCTCCATTTCCTCACCGCCACCCGTGGCGAGACCAGCAAAGCCGAACGGTATCTGCGCGCCCTCCAGATCGCCCAGGAGACCATCGAACTGGTCCAGTCGACCCCCTTCGAGGAACTGACCGGCAGTAAGATGCAGATCTTCGAAGGGTCGCTGGTCAACCCCCAGACCAAGCGGTCGGTCAACCTGCCTTTCCATGCCGGTTCTCCCTGGCAGCCCCAGACGAAGGGGTATCCCGACCAGTACACCAAGGCCTACTACTACCGGAAGGTCAAGGTCGACCAGGTCGATCCCTCGACTCCCAATGCCCGCTTCCTGCGCATGGTCACCGTTGAGGTCTACTGGAACGAGAACCAGGTGCCCGCCAGTCTCGAGACGGTGGCCGGCACCCCGGACCGCATGCGCAAGCTGGCGCTGTCGGCCATTGTTTTCGACGAGAAGGAGTACTACTGAGCATGTGGATGGTGCTCCGGTCATCCTCCCGGGACGGGAACACCGGAAAGCCCGGCTTGCCCGGCCAGCCCGGCCGCGCGGGCAAGGGCGGCTTCACGCTGGTCGAGGCGGTCATTGGGTTACTGCTCGTCTCCGTGCTGTTCGCCCTCGTCTTCCGGATCTTTTCCCACATCAACCGTCAGCGGGCCCTCGGCTCGGTCGATCTGCAGGAACTGCAGGGAGCGCGGTTTGCCATCAACTACCTGCGCCGCGATTTTCGCAGTGCGGCGCCGATGATTCCCAAGCTTGCCACCTTCGCCCAGAAGGAAAAAGCCGCCCTCAGCCCCGCCGTCGAGGCCAAATCCTGGACCAAGACCGACTCCACCGTTCCGATCGTGGTGGCCGACTCGGAGATCCATTTCCACCGGCAGTTGTTTGACACGCCGGATTTTGCCACCACCCCCGCAACAGAAGAGGTGAACTACCACATCGACGGATCCCGCAAATGCCTGGTGCGGGTCAGTGCGGGGAAAGAGATCCCCTTCCCCGAAGTCAAGGGGGCGCGGTTCGAGCTGTACGGGCACCCCCTGCGGCCGGACGTGCCCATGCTCCTGGTGAGCCTCGTCATCGAGGCCCGCTCGAAGGAAGGGGCGGGCAAGACCGAGGATCTGGAATTCGTCACCACCATTTCCAGTTCACCCTCCAATCATAACCTCCACCACCCGTTCTGGCACCGCATCTTCTACTGACTTCCCCCGTCTTCCCGCTTCCTTCCTTGCCCTCACCCGGTTTTCCTGCACCCTTTGCGGCAGGGCTTCGGGCTTACTTTCTCTCTGCCTTTGGCCGCTCCTGACGCCTGCCTTCAGCCCCCCTGCCTCGTGTGTCTTCTTTGTTCCTCTTCCTGCAGATTCCTCCTGCCCCCTTTGCGGCAATGCTTCGCTCTCCCGTTCCCTCTTTTCTCGCTTCGCCTTGTTCCTGGATCCGTTCCTCCCACAGCTTTCATCGGCCGCCCCTGATCAGCGGGGGCCCTGCCTCGCCTTCCCCCGTCAGGGTTCGACCACCACGCTCGTCCCGTCGGGGAGGTTCCAGAACAGCTCCTCGATGTGGCTGTTGGCCAGGGCCACGGTGCCTTCCGTCCAGTCCTCGTCGGCCCCGAACCCGTGCAGGCCGAAGGGGCCCCCCAGGGCGGTGTTCCAGGGGGGGCGTGCCTTTTTCATCCCGGCATCCAGGATCGCCTCGGCCTCGGTGGCGGTGATCAGGCCGGCCCCCAAGGCCCGGGCCGCGTCGTCGGGGTTGGGGTAGGTGAGGCCGAGGAACAGGTGGTACCGGCTCGCCTCCTTGCGGTAGCAGACGAAATACTCGCCCTCGGGCGTGCGGTTGTCCTGCCGGGTCTGCTTCTGGCCGACCGGGTTCCGTCCCAGGCCGACCGGGAACGTGGCCAGCACCTGGTCGCCGTCGATGAGCAGGAGCTGGCGCGCCGCTTTCCGCACCACCACCCGCAGGTTCAGGGCTTCCCGGTTCTTCCCCAAAATCTCGAGCCTCTGCTGGAACCGGGCCCGGGCCCGCTCCTTCCCCTTCCCCGCCGCCAGGCTCGCCAGCTCCTGCCGGCACAGCCGGCCGTCGGACGTGCCAAACAGGAACCCAAGCCCGCCAGCGGCCGCGGCCAGAGCAATGACTGGTACAAGCCACTTTTTCATGTTTTGTACCATGCCAATTCCGGGGCGCCGCCGCCCCGCTTGTCTCCG
>CAZKPI010000231.1:0-1541 GCA_964554555.1 uncultured bacterium | reverse complement strand
CTCATGGGTTCGGCCGGGCCGCAGGGGACGGGACTGGACGCGGCGGATCGAGGCCGAGCAGGCGGGCCAGGCGCTCGTAGCCGCCTTCCCAGTCGGGGACCAGGCCGGGCGGGGGCGGCCGCCGGCGGGTGAACTCGGTCCGCAGGAGGAACGTGGGGATGCCCGCGGTCTTGGCCACCAGGTCCTTGCCCTGGTCGTTGCCCACCATCAGACAGCGGTCGGGAGGGGCCCCGGCCAGGGCCAGAAGCTCGCGGTAGAAGCGCGGGTCGTCTTTCTGGCTGGTGTAGAACTCGCTTCCCGTCACGTGGACGAACCAGCCCGGGTCGTAGCCCACGCGGGCCAGTCGTTCCCGGTTGAAGGCCGAGGGCATGACGGGGCTGGTGGCCACCACCTGCCGGAACCGGCCGGTCGCGGCCGCCGCCTGCACCAGGGCGCGCGCCTCCGGAATCGGGCACAGGAACCTGTCGACCGCCGCCCCCACCTCGGGCCGGGCCAGCAATTGCCGGGTGAGATCGGCCATGGCGGCGGGGGTGCGGCCGAGCGAGGCGGCCATCAGGCGGTTGAACACCTCATCGTTCGTGCGGGGACCCGGGTTGCCCAGCATGCGCCGGTAGGCCCGGGTGGCGGCGAGGGCTCCGGTCAGGAGCGGCACTTCCCGCCGCAGGCGCCCCAGGTAGGCCCAGGCGATGTGGGCCACCACCCGCAGACTGCGCCACCAGGCCAGCGTGCCGTCGAGGTCCCAGAAGATGACCTCGGGAAGCCGCGGTCGGTCGTCGTGCCCGGCGCCAGGCCCGACCTCCGGCCCGGAAGGGGGAGGGAGACCGGGATCGACCGGTTCGTGGCCGTTACCGCCCAAGATCTCGATGCCTCCTTCGGGTGTCGAACCCCGGACTGCCTCCGATCCTACCATAATCCGCCCATCCGCCGCCTGGCGGGGGCGAGGCAGGCCGGGGCCGAGCCACGGCGAAGCCGGCGCGGGGAGAAGAGACGCCCGGCCGTAGGGACCGCGAAGCGGGCGGGCGGCCTGGCGAACGAGGCGCGTTCGGCAGGCAGACACCAGGGGTCCAGGGGCCGCCGGCCCCTGGCGAGGCGGTCGGGAGGAGCGGAGCTCTTCCCGCTCTGATCGCGGTTCCAGGGTTGGCATTTGCCCCCGGGCGAAGATTGGCCGGGCGGCCGCCGACGAACGCCCGCGGCTGGCGGCCGGTCTCTCCCTGGTCAGTTGGTCTGGCCCCCTGGGTCGGCCGCCGGTGAACGCCCGAGAGGGCGGACGGTTCCCGTCGAGCCGTCGATCTCGAGGGGTTCGCCCTCGCGGATCCCCTCCCACAACCCCGGCACGGCCAGCACCGCGGGCAGGCGATACTCGCGGGCCGCGATGGCGCCGTGTGACAGCAGGGCGCCGGTTTCGGCCGCCAGGCCGGCGGCGAAGGGGAAGGCCACCGCGAAGAACGGGTCGGGGGAGCGCACCACCAGGATGTCCCCCGCCTGCACCCGGCCCAGATCGTCGAGTCCGGCCAGCTTGCGGGCGGGCCCGCGGGCCTGCC
>CAZKPI010000230.1:6499-7436 GCA_964554555.1 uncultured bacterium | reverse complement strand
TTCCAGGATAGGATTTACACCTCCAATCTGTTGATCATGCCAAGCACACGGGCCGCCTCCCCGAAGGGAGACGGCCCGCGGCGGAGGGCCCGGACCGACCCGCGGCCGGTCAGGCGGCGATGCGTTCCTTGCCCTGCTTGACGAGCCGGGCGAGCAGGCCGTGCACGTCCTTGAAGCGGCTGGTCAGGATCATGGCGGCAATCATGTAGGGCTTGTAGCCGGCTTCCTTGTAGGTCGCGATCCGGTAGCGGTCGAAGACGCTGGCGGCCACCTCGCCGGCCTGGCAGGAGACGTCGGTGATGTCGGCCGGCAGGCAGTGCATGTAGAGGGCCTTGCCTTTCTTCGTCAGCTTCATCATCTTCTCGGTGCATTCCCAGTTCTTGTACTTGGCGTTGTTCGCCAGGCATTCCTTTTCGAGGGCCTTCAGGCCGTCGTGGTCTTTCTTTCGCAGAAGTTCGGTGCGGCGGCCCATGACCTCGTAGGGGGCCCAGCTCTTGGGGTAGACGATGTCGGCGTTCTTGAAGGCCTCTTCCATGCTTTGGGAACAGGAGAACTTGCCGCCGCTCTCCTTGGCGTTCTTCTTGGCCACGGCGATGACGTCGGGGATCAGGCTGTAGCCCTCGGGATGGGCCAGGGCGACCTCCATGCCAAAGCGGGTCATCAGGCCGATGATGCCCTGCGGGACGGAGAGCGGCTTGCCGTAACTGGGGGAATAGGCCCAGGTCATGGCGATCTTCTTGCCCCGGAGCTTGTCGAGGCCGCCGAAGTGTTCTTTGAGCCAGCCCAGGTCGGCCATGGCCTGGGTGGGATGATCGACGTCGCATTGCAGGTTGACGACGGCCGGCCGCTGGGGCAGGACGCCCTGCTTGACCCCGTCGTCGAGGGCTTCGCCGACTTCGCGCATGTAGGTGTTGCCGGCGCCCAGGAACATGTCATC
>CAZKPI010000230.1:0-6405 GCA_964554555.1 uncultured bacterium | reverse complement strand
CAGGCCGAGCAGGTTGCAGGCGGAGGCGAACGAGAACCGGGTGCGGGTGGAGTTGTCGCGGAAGAGGGAGACGGCGATGCCGGAGTCGAAGCACCGGGCCGAGATGTTCTTCTCCCGCATGAGCTTGAGCAGGTCGGCGATGGCCAGGATCTGCTTGATCTCGTCGAGGGACTTTTCCCAGGTCAGGAGGAAATCCTTCCCGAACATCTTGCTCTTGTAGCTCTTGATTTCCTTCAGAAGGGAGTTCAAATCTGCCATGGTCCTCATTCCTTTTGATGATGTTGTCCGCGCCTTTGCCGGCTTCACGGGCACCGGCCGCAGGGGGCCGGTGACGACACCGGATTATACCCGAGGCGACCGGTTTCCACAACCGTCCCGGACCCAGGTTCGGGGAATGATGAACAGGGCAGTGGCATCATCGGCCCAGGGAACCGGGCCGGTGAACTCGCGGACGGCCTCGAACAGGGCCCCAATGGGATCGCCCTTCCCTTCACGGCAGGCCCGGGCCGCGAGCCTGGCGAACCTGGCGTAGCCCACGGGCTCCTGCCGGTCGTTCTGGGCCTCGATCAGGCCGTCGGAATACCAGACCACGGCCGCCCCGGCCAGGGGAATCTCCCGGACCTGGAACCTGGCTTTGGGGGTGACCCCCAGGGGCTGGCTGGGGAGGTCGATCTCGACCGCATCCCCAACCGCCGGCACCAGGAGGGGGGAGCACTGGCCCGCACCCCCCATCACGAGGCGGGGCGGATCGGCCGCCGTCTCGAGGATCCCCACCAGGCAGGTCATCATCTTCTTTCTGTGCAGGAGGCCGAGGAACTGGTGGTTGACCTTCCGCAGGAGGGCATCGGGAGCTCCGGCGAAGTGAGGCAGAAGAACGGAGAACGAGCCTTTGGCCATGGCCGTGACCAGGGCGGCGGCCACCCCGTGCCCGGAAACGTCCCCCAGCACGACCCCCAGCCGCCCCTCCCCGAGCGGGATGAGATCGAAATAATCCCCCCCGACGGCCGAGGTCATGAGGTTTCGCCCCCCGACCAGGAACGGCCCGACCTCGACAGGGCCGCCTGGCAGAAGACGGGCCTGGACCACGGCGCCGACTTCCATGTCGCGGAGGGCGGCCAAAGCGTTGTTGCAGGCCTCACACAACCGGCCCAGTTCGTCAGCGGGGCGCGGGGGCAGGCGGAATCCCAGCCTTCTCTCCCGCATGGCGGCGAGGGCCTTGACGAGGTCGCCGACCGGCCAGACCAGCCTCTGCCACAAGACCAGGGCCAGCAGGAAGGCCAGCAGGGCGGCGGCGGCCACCAGGGCCAGGCACCCGTTGCGGAACGGCCGCAGGCGGTCTGCCAGGTGGGAGTGACGAATGGCCAGGCACAGGAAGTTCTCCCGCAGATGGGCGGCCTTGCGCACGATCACCAGGGCATCGCCGTCCGGCCCGCCGGCATCCTGGATGAGCGTGGTGGCGCGCGAATCCCGGAGGTGGTCGATCAGGCCCGCGAAGGGGATCTCCGCCTCGTAGTCGGGAAACACCGGGGAACACCCCTTTTCCCGGCCGACGGCCACCAGCTGAATCCCAGGCCGGGGCGGCAGACGGCGGAAACACCTCTCGAGGTAGGGGACCTGCAGGGTGTAGAGGGAATGCCGGGTGAACAGGCAGTATTGCCCACGCCCGTCGGGCCCACGGATGACATCGGTGTAGTAATAGGACCGCTCGGCAGGGGATTCGATCAGGCGCATTTCCCCAAGGTTGCTCTGGGCGCTCCGGGCCAAGGGGAAGATGGGATCCTCGCTGATGGCCCCGACGGCCATGGCGTGAAGGTTGGGGCGGTTCCGCCCGGTCGACAGACCGGCTTCGCTGTCGACCCGATCGATGATCAGACTGGTGAAGGCCGCCAGGACCCGGACCATTTCCCGCCGCCGACGGCCCAGGGTGCTGGTCCGCGCCTTGGTCCAGACCCCGGGATACAGGAATTCCGCCAGAGGGTAATGGGACTGGGACCAGCCCCGCCGGATCCAGAGGTCGACCAGGCGGACCTTTTCCTTCCAGGGCCGGCCCTGCTGTGCCAGCAGTTCCACCGGTTGGTCCCGCATGTTGACATCGACCAGGCGGCCGGTGGAGGCGATCAGGAAGTGCCGGTCCATCAGATACCGGTCCTCCAGGGCCCCCAGGAATTTCTTCCAGCCTTGTTCCGACAGGCGGGCCGGCCCGGTCGCGGCACAGGTCTGGGCCAGGAGACGCTCCAGTTCGGCCAGATGCAGATCGAACCCGGCGTCCAGCCGGTCCAGTTCCCGCGTTCCCTCCCGCAAGGCCTCCTCCCGTATCTGGCCGGCCTTCCCGGCAAGGTAGACACCGGCCAGAGAGCCCGAGACGGCCAAGGGAAGGACCAGACCGAGAACGAACAGGAGCCCCAGCTTCCAGCCCAGGGGAAGCCGCCTGGGACGCTCCGAGCGAAGGGCGGCGGCCAGTTTCCGCAGGAAGGTGAAACTGATCAGGGCATAGGGCAGGAACAGAAGCAGGAGGGTCCCGGGCCGCTCCCGGGGCAAGGGGGTGACCGCGGCCAGGACGAACTGCCCCTCGAAGGGCCGCGTCTCCACCAGGAATCCCTCGAACGGGAAGCGGACCTCGACCCGCGCCCTGGACTGGCCGATGAACCGCGGCCCCGCGGCCGTGGCCAGGAGGGGCGGCAGTTCGTGGATCCCTTCGTCCGGCGAGAAGAACCCCACCCCAACCCCCGGCTCCCCGACCTGCGAAGCGCTTTCCCGCAACAGGTCGCGCAGGGGAAGCCGGGAACTGCGGACCAGGCACAGCAGGCCGCCGACCGTCCCCGGGCCGGCGGCGGGGTCAACTTGGAACCAGGCCCAATCGGGGAAGGAGGACGCCCTGGTCTCGGTCAGCAGGATCTCCCGCATCTGGCCGGGCTGTCCGCGCAGGCGTACGGCCAGCGTAACAGGGCTTTCGAGCCAGTTCCCCTCCAGAGGGAGGAACACCTCGTTGACGTCTTCCGGGCGCCAGGATTCCCAAGGTTCCTGAATGTACCGAAAAAGCCTTTCGAGAACCGGCCGGTGGCGAGGCGAGGCGGGCGAGAGCAAGCGTCCCCGCCCATCGAACACCCACCACTCGATCAGCCCCTCGGGGTATCTTCGGCCCACTCCGGCGAGCCAGGAGGGCACCTCTGCCGACCGCCGCCCGACCACCGCGCGGAATTCCCGCTCGAGCACCTGCCCCATCCGCACGGGCAGGCGGGCCTGGTCGACGTAGCGGCCCAGCGCCCTTTCCAGGGCGGCCGCCTTCTTCTGCATCTCCCATTCCCAGAACTGTCCGAACAGGAGGCCCACTCCCAGCCAGAAACAGAAGGCCGGAAACCCCCACAACGCCGCCGTCAACAGCCAGAAGCGCCGCCCCAGGCCCCCGCCGGCGGGCCCCGGAACGGGCCACGTTCCCCTTCCGTCCATGGTCAGGCGCCCACCCCCAGCCGTTCTCCGACAATCAGGACCGTCGTTTCCGTCGCCGGCCCGCCGGCCTCGACGGCCCGGTCAGCCCGCACCACCGCCGCCGCCCAGGCCTCCAGACCGGAGGCCCCGACCGACCGCCTGTCGGAAGCCGGCCACGGGCGCCAGGATGGCGCATCCCCCGCCGGCCCCGGCCATCCCAAAGGCGGACTCTGGGCCCCGTTCGGCCGGCCGGACAGAAGGACGGCCAGCCGGTCGCCAGCGTCCAGGGCAACGCGGGAACCGGCCGGGACGTTGATGAGAGGGCAGGCCTCTTCCCGGGCGGGCGGGACGGAAGGTCGAGCCAGGAACGCGTTGACCGGTGAGGCGCCCATGGCGGGCGCGACGGCTTCTCCTCTGGCGGCGGCCCGCACCACGAACACGCACGGATGGCCGCGGATGGCGGACATGACCGTCCCCTCGGGCGTCCAGATTCCGAGGAAGATGGTTCCCTGGTCCTGCCGGGTGCGCGGACGCAGGATGTCCCGTTCGACCGCGTCGAGAATGCGGGCCGGATCGCGGACGCCCAGGTCGAGCCATGACCGGACGGCCATCTTCATCGTTCCCAGGCAGAGGCCGGCCGCCACCCCGCGCTCCGGGATCCGGACCGCAAGGGACATCACCGCGCCATCGGAGGTCGCGGCATAGTCATACAGCCCGTCCTCGCCTTCGCCGGCCGCCTCGAGGAGCCCGACCATCCGGGTCCCGGGGGTGTCCAGAACCCCTTCGGGCAGAAGGGCTTCGCGGATCGACCGGGCCAGCGCAAGGTCCTTCATTTCCCCGATGATCTCGTTGATGCCTTCGCCCAGATCCTGCAGTTCGTCGCCCGTGTTCAAGTTCACCCGGCCGGCATACCGGCCGGCGGCGAGATGCTCCAGACCCTGACTCAGCGAGGCAAATGGCTCCAGCAGGGTTTCCGAGAACAGAAGCCCAAGGGCCACCGCGAAGCCAAGGAACAGGAAGGCCAGAAAACCCAGCCGCCGGGCAAAGCCCAGGGCGGCGGCCTCGATCGGGGCGGCAGGCACCAGGCAGTACAGGTTCACCCCCTCCAGCCGGTTGCCCGGCCGGCCGACGATCAGCAGGTCCTCCCGGCCAATCCTGGCCGCCCCCCAGGTCTGGGTGCGGGTGGTTTCCAGGATGTCCTGGAACCGGAGGAGGTGGGCGGCAAGACCGGTCCGGCGGGCCTGCCGGGTGAAGCGCAGGGCCCCGGCCGTCGGCAGGGCGAAGAACCGGAAGACCGGCGACCCTGATTCCCTGGCCGCCCGGCCGTGGTTCACCCGCAAGGTCCGCACGAACGACCGGGACAGGCCGGGGGCCTCGAAGAAGAAGGCCATTCCGCCCCCCCCCTCCCCCCCCGCCCCGGGCACGATGGCGAAGCCCCCCATCATCTCCGCGCGCCCGAGGGAGAGCCGGCCAACCTTGCCGCCCTTCTTCAGCAGTTGATTGATGACCACCCGTTCGAGGTCGTTCGACGTCACCAGGCGTTCCTGGAAGATCCGGCCAAATTTCTCCCCCCGTGACTGGCCGAGTTTCGCGTTGTGGCGGGCAAGGGCGGCACGCCCGATCTTGACCAGCATGTCCCGCCGCTGAATCCCCCACAGGCTCTTGATGGAGGTTGGCCCCGCCGGTTCCTGCAGATACCGTATCGTCCCCGAGGCGTCGAGATACCCGCAGGTCAACCAGTCTCTCGTCTGTCGTCGGGCCGGGGTGATCAGTTCCAGGAACCGGGCGGTCGGATCGGCGGCCCGCCCCGCTTCGCGGACAATTCCCCGCAGGAACTTCTCCACGCCGATGAGGTGCGCCCCGAAACTGTCATCCGCCCGGCGCAGGATCTCCCCCGCCTCGGCCGAGGCCTCCCGGAACCGCCCTTCCCGCCAGACTTCGCGAAAGGCCTCGGCGAAGCCCCCCAACAGCAGGACACCCAGGCCCGCCGCCCCCCCGAACAGCAGAATGACCTTCACCCGCAACGGCAGGGGATTGGTCTCCTCGCGGCGAAACAAGGCCAGCAGGCCGAAGACCCCAGCCAGCAGGCCGATCTGGAGGAGGAACCGGGCGGGCGCCACCCACGGCGGAAGGCCCGGAAGGCGGGAAGCTCCGAACAACCGGCGGGTGTTGCCCACCGCCAGGGCCCGCACCAGACAGCCCTCGGCCTGAAATTCCAGGCTGGCCGGCTCCCGGCGCCATTTCCCCGCGACCGCCCGCTGGAGCCTGCCGCGAAGGGTGTCCGGGGCGGCTGGCGTCCCGGGCCACTCGACCAGGCCGAAGAAGAGGCCGCTTCCCGCCAGGCGGGTGATGCGGGACAGCCCGTGGGCGACCAGGGCGCGTCGGTCGATCGCCCCCAGGTCGATGTCGGCCAGGAGCCAGCCCCTCTTCCCGTCGGCGAAGCGGAAGGGATACAAGCCCTGCAGTCTGGGCACGCCCAGGGGCGAGGAATCGATCAGCGTCCCGGGGGCGCCGGCCAGCGGCGAAATGACCTCGGAACCGCCCAGAAACGAAGTGGCCAGCGCGGCCTCAGAGGGCCGGACCTGGGTAAAGGGCTGGCGACGCACCCGCTGGATCAGGGCGAAACACCGCTCCGAGGCCCCTTTCAACGCGGGCGGGAAGCCGGGGCCCACCCACCGGGTGCCTGAGGCCGTGAAGGCAAAAAACCGGGCGCCCCGCAGGGCGGGGCCGCGAGTCAGGACCGCCAGGTCGCCGCCCCACCGGAACGCCCGCGCCAGGCGCCGGGCCCGGTCGTGGAAGAAGGCGGCGGGAGTCACCATCCGGCCGAGGTTGCCGATGATCTCCACCAGGTCCTCGCGGGCGGCGGCCTCCTGGCGGGCGACCGCCTCCCTGGCCTGCCATTCGAGCAGAAGGCGGCCGGTGAGACTCTCATTCCAGACGGGTAGAAACGCGATGTGGGCCTGCAGCCGCTCTAGTGGC
>CAZKPI010000229.1:6514-7457 GCA_964554555.1 uncultured bacterium | reverse complement strand
CATGTTTGGGGAGGGGCGGGGGTTCCGGTCCGTTGGGGGACGGGGCCAGGTGGTGCAGGCAGAGGGCGGCCAGGGGTTGCTGGAAGATCATCGACAGGACGACCGGGATGCCGGTGGCGGGCGGGAAATGTTCCATGGCGATGACCAGCCCCGCGCTGAGGTTGCGGATTCCCACCGAGAACACCAGGGCGATGGTCGTGGCTGTCTGACAGCCGAGGGCCCTGGGAACCAGGAACCCCAGTCCGTAGTCGGCCGCCACCAGCAGGAACGCCCCCAGCACCCACCAGCCCAGCGACACGCTCTGGGCCTCGAGGGCCCCCCGGACGGTGGCCACGTTGATGGCCATCACCGCCACCAGCATGAGATGTGACGGGGGGCCGAGGTAGGGGATGACCCTGGGGTGGACCGTCCCTCCTGACAGATCGTGGACGGTCAGACCCACGGCCGCCGGGATGACCAGCATCCACAGCAGGGCGACCTGCAGACCGGCCAGGTCGATGGACACTTCCCGGCCCAGGAAGCCCGAGATGACCGCGGGGGTGATCAGGGGCGAAAGCATGGTGTCGAGCGTTACCGCGGTCAGGGCCAGCGGCACGTCGCCCCCCGCCAGCCCGGTCCAGATGGCGGAGGTGACCCCGATGGGAACCGCCCCCACCAGCAGGAACCCGGCGAAGATCTCGGCCGAGGCGGGGGGGATGAAGAGGCTGACGGCCTTGACCAGGGCTGGCACGGCCAGGTGAAGCAGGACCAGGGCCAGCACCAGGGGGCCGGGATGGGTCACCACCCGGCCCACGTCGCGCCAACTGCACTTCAGCGAGGAGACCAGAGTCATGCAGGCGAAGAACGCGGGGACCAGCCCCCGCCCCTGGACCAGGATCGGCGCGCCGAGCCAGCCGATGGCCGCGCCGGTCACCAGCCAGCCGAACAGGTGCCGTTCGAAAAA
>CAZKPI010000229.1:1877-6501 GCA_964554555.1 uncultured bacterium | reverse complement strand
GAGCCCAGGGCGCGCATGGGCGTTGATTCTACTCTGGTGAAGGCAGGGGGGCAACCGCCGCCCGGCGGTCCTCCGAATTCCGTGATCCAATGTCTTTCCGAAGAACCGTGCCTCCGGCGGCATTGGACCCATCCATCCATTCATCAGGCCGCGGGTGTCCGGAAAACCACGGGCGCTCGGATCGAAGAGGATGGCCACTGCGGTCCGGCGCCTCCCCCGGGAAAGGCCCGCCCTGCGGCTTTGGCTGGGGGAACCGCGAAGCATCCCGCCTCAGGAAACACCCCCCGGTCATGCCGCCGGGGGGTGTGGGAGGGCCGGCCGGCCCTGTTCTGGGGCCGGGGGGCGGCCATCCGTCAGGACCAGAGGATGTGGCCGGTCAGGATGGGGTGGATGAGATCGGGATGGCTGGGCAGGACCCGCACCGCGAAGCCCATCCGGCCCGAACAGCAGAAGGTGATCTCGCCCTCGAAGGTGGCCCGGCCGCCTTCCTCGTGCAGGACCTTGGCTCTCACCGCGTCCCCGGTTTCGATCAGGCCGTTGGGCATCACGGGGCCATGGAAGACCTCGACCGATACGTCGTTGGCCTTGAGACGGTCGAGGTAGAGCCGGATCTTGACCCGCAGGTTCTCGCCGACCCGGTGCTCTTCCCCTCCTTCGGCCTCGACAGATTCGATGCGCACGTTGCCCCAGCTGTTGCGGAATTCCTCGAGCCACTTGGCCAGAGCCTTGGCCCGACTGCGGTCGTTTTCCGACAGGGCCCGGTAGCGCAGGTTGCCCGGCACATAGTACATGTCGGTGTATTCCGCCACCATGCGGTTGGTGTTGAAGACGGGGGCGAGCTGGGTCATGCAGGCCTTCATCATCTCGATCCAGCGGCGGGGCAGGTTGTCCTGCTTGCGGTCGTAGAAGGTGGGCACGACCTCCTTCTCGAGCAGTTCGTACAAGGAGTTGGCTTCCATCTCGTCCTGGTAGGCGGTGTCGGTGTGCTCGACGCGGTTGCCGATCGCCCAGCCGACATCGGGGGTATAGCCTTCGTCCCACCAGCCGTCCAGGATCGACAGGTTGAGGACCCCGTTGGCGGCGGCCTTCATGCCGCTGGTGCCGCTGGCCTCCTGGGGCCGGCGGGGGTTGTTCAGCCAGACATCGACGCCCTGTACCAGGTAGCGGGCCACCACCACGTCATAGTTCTCAATGAACACCACGTGCCGTCGGATCCGCTCATCCTTGCAGTGCTGGACGATCTCCTTGATGAAGGCCTTGCCGGGCTCGTCCTTGGGGTGGGCTTTGCCGGCGATGATCAACTGGACCGGCCGGTCCTTGTTCGTCAGGATGCGCACCAGGCGCTCCTTGTCGCGGAACAGAAGGGTGGCGCGCTTGTAGGTGGCGAACCGCCGGGCGAAGCCGATGGTCAGCGTCTCGGGGTCCAGCACCTCGTTGGCCGCCGCGACCTCGGAAGGCGGGGCGCCGCGCGACTGCAGTTGGGTCTGCAGGCGGTGGCGGGCGAACGACACCAGCCGCTCGCGCCGCCGTTCGTGGGTGCGCCACAATTCCTCGGGCGGGATTTGCTCGGCCTTCTTCCAGACGGTGTGGTCCCACGGGGAGTGGATCCAGCGGGGGCCGAGGTAGCGGTCATACAGGGTCGACAGTTCCTGTGAGATGTACGAGCGGATGTGGACCCCGTTGGTGATCGACTCGATCGGGATCTCGTTGAACGGCACCCGCGGGTACAGGTTGCCCCACATCCGCCGCGAGACCTCGCCGTGCAGTTTGCTGACGCCGTTGGCATATCCGCACAGGTTGAGGGCCAGGACGGCCATCGAGAAGCCGTCCCCCTTGGGGGTGCCGACCTGCCACCCCAGGTCGAGGAACTCCTTCCAGCTGATGCCCAGCTTGGAAAAATACTGGGAGAAATATTTCTCCATCAGCTCCCGGTTGAACACATCGATGCCGGCGGGCACCGGGGTGTGGGTGGTGAACACGTTGCTCTGCCTGGTCAGTTCGAGGGCTTCGCGGAAGGTCATCTGGTGCCGTTCCATGGCCACGGCGATGCGCTCGAGGGCCAGGAAGGCCGAGTGGCCCTCGTTCATGTGGTAGACGGTCGGGTGGAAGTTCATCGCGTGCAGGGCCCGCAGTCCGCCGATGCCCAGGAGCAGTTCCTGCTGGATGCGGGTCTCGGTGTCGCCGCCGTACAGCTCGCGGGTGATGCGGCGGTCATTGGGCTGGTTCTCGGGCACGTCCGTGTCGAGCAGGAGCAGGGTGATGCGGCCGACGCTGATCCGCCACAACTGCGCGGTCACCGACCGGCCGGGCAGGGCGACCTGGATCGTCAGCTGTCGGCCGTGGGTATCCCGGCATGGCTGGACGGCCATGTTCTGGAAATCGTTCTCGGGATACCGTTCCTGCTGGTACCCGTCGGAATTGAGATACTGCTGGAAATACCCGACGCGGTAGAGGAGCCCGACGCCCACCAGCGGCAGACCAAGGTCGGAAGCGGATTTCAGGTGGTCGCCGGCCAGCATGCCGAGGCCGCCGGAATACAGGGGCAGGCTTTCGTTGATGCCGAATTCGGCCGAGAAATACGCGATCAGGGGCTTGTCGGAATACCCGTAGGTCTTTGCATACCAGGTCTGGCGGTCCCAGAGATAGGACTGAAAGGCATCCCAACAGCGTTCGAGGTGGGCGAGGAACCCGTCGTCCTGGGCCTTTGCCTGCAGGCGCTCCTGCGTCACGGTGCCGAGCATCTTCACCGGGTTGTGGTAGGTCTTCTCCCACTGGTCGGGATCGAGCCGGCGGAACAACCCGATCGCCTCGGGGTTCCAACACCACCACAGGTTGTTGGCCAGATCCTTCAGACGGGCCAGCGGCCCCGGCAGGCTGGGGATCACCACGAACGTTCTGATGGGTTTCATGCATCCTCCTGGATGGTTGGAATGTGACCACCCCTTATACCACAGATGGAAAGAGGGGGGAACCCGTCCCGCAACTGGCAATTTCCCATGGGATGGGGTATACTTGCCCGGTGCAACCACATGTTCTTCCGCCACCGCTGTCGCTGTCTTGCCAGTCTTGTCCTGGTGGTGTCGGCCTGCCTGGTCGGCTTCGCCGGCCTCGCCGCTGAACCAGCCAGTCCGGTCACCCCCCTGGACGTACCAACCCTGCTCGCCTCGCCGGCCTCGCCGGAATCCTTCGCCTTTCCCCCGGGAGTGCTCCTGCCTGACGAGCTGTTCGTCATCCCGGCGTCGCCGCCCCAGACCATCATCACCGCCGAGATGCTCACCATGGCCAGCGGAGTGGCCACGCTGGAAGGCCGCGTCCGGGCCGTCCGGGAGGCCGTCATCACCGAACCCCCGTCCCCCGCCAGCGGGGTTCCCCCCCTTCCCGGCCGGGACCCCGAGGTCCGGCAGTCCGACCTGCTGACCGCGGGCCGGGCCCGCCTTGGCCAGAACCCCGACTGGATGCTGGCCAGCCTGACCCCCCGCCTGTTCCGCAAAGAGACCATCATGGAGAAACACCTGGTGCGCGAATCCACCCTTGACGCCGCCGCCATCCTGTGGAACTCCACCACCGGCGAGCTCGACGCCTCTGACTCGGTCGTCGTCAAGATCGAGGAGCGCACCTGGGACCTGGGAACCTACTCCTGGGTCATCATTTCCGCCGACGCCATGCGCGGCCACCGCGACCGCCACACCCTGACCTTCCACGGCAACGTCCGCCTGAAGGACAAGACCCGGTTCGGGCAGGGCGATCATCTCGACTACTTCAAGGCCAGCTCCACCGTCGTCCTGACCGGGAACGCCCGCGTCGAGGGCGAGGAATGGAGCGAAAAAAACAAACGAATGGAAAAGCGCACCATCGATGGCCAACGGATCGAGTATCACCTCGACACCAAGGCCATGCAATCGGAATGACCCCATGCCACTGAACATCTCCTACCGCGGCTACACGCTCGATTCCTTCCAGACCCGTGCCATCACGGAACTCGAGAACGGACATTCGCTCGTTCTCGCGGCCCCGACCGGCTCGGGCAAGACCCTGGTGGCCGAATACCTGATTGAGAAGGTCCTCAAGACCGACCAGCGTATCGTCTACACCTCGCCCATCAAGGCCCTGTCCAACCAGAAGTTCCGCGATTTCTCGCGGCTCTACGGCGACAAGGTCGGCATCCTGACCGGCGACGTGGTCATCAACCAGGGCGCCCAGGCGCTGATCATGACCACCGAGGTCTACCGCAACATGGCGATCGAGGACCCCGCCCAGCTCCGCGACATCGCCTATATCATCTTCGACGAGATCCACTTCCTCGGCGACATCGAACGCGGCACGGTCTGGGAGGAATCGATCATCTTTTCGCCGAAGAACGTCCGGTTCCTGGCCCTCTCCGCCACCGTCCCCAACGGGGCCGAGCTCGCCCACTGGATCGAATCGGTGGCCGACCAGAAGGTGTCGCTGATCACCCACCAGGAACGCGCCGTGCCGCTGTCGTTTCTGTTCTACTACCAGAAACGGCTGATGTCGTACAAGGACCTGGTGCGCCGCGTCAAACACAGCGAGGGTGACCAGGCGGCCGCCCCGGCCGATGTCCGGGCCCGCCGCCGCGGCGGCGGGCGGGTAAAGGAAGAGGAGC
>CAZKPI010000229.1:0-1834 GCA_964554555.1 uncultured bacterium | reverse complement strand
TATTTCGTGTTTTCCCGCGCCACCGCCGACAAGATGGCGCGCGAGGCCGCCCGCCGGTTCGACTTCACCAGCCCCGCCGAGAAGGAACGCATCCGTGAGCTGTCCGAAGCCTGTCTCGAGAAATACGGCCTGGACAACCTCGATTCCGCCGTCGAACTGACCGAGATCCTGCAGTCCGGGGTGGGCAAGCACCACGCCGGGCTGATGCCGCAAATGAAGGAACTGGTCGAGGTGCTGTTTGCGGAGCGCCTGCTGAAGGTGCTGTTCGTCACCGAAACGTTCGCCGTCGGGGTGAACATGCCCGCCCGCACCGTGGCCTACGACGCCCTCAAAAAGTTCGACGGGCGCAGTTTCCGGCCCATGAAGTCGCTCGAGTTCACCCAGATCTCGGGTCGGGCCGGGCGGCGCGGCATCGACCCGATGGGCTGGGTGGTCGTGCCGCACCTTCCCCGGGACCTCTCCCTCGAAGAGCTCGAGCGGCTGGTCTATGGCGATATCGAGCCTCTGATGAGCCAGTTCGACCTGTCGTTCAACAGCGTGCTGAACCTGTACTCCGGCCACAAGAGCGACGAGGTCCGCACCATCCTGCGCAAGAATTTCGCCCAGTTTCAGGCCAACCGCAACCTGCCCCAGCTGGCCGAGAAGGTTGCCCAGTGCCGGGCCGAGATCGACCGGTGCCTGCCCCGCTGTACCGAAAAGAAGAACGACCTCGAGGCCTACATGGCCTTCCACAAACGCAAGCAGGAGATGGTTCAGGCCATGAACGCCCAGGCCGGCGCCATCCGGTCGGGGATGCGCGGCCGCCGCAACCGCCCCCACCAGGAGCGGGTCAAACAGCAGTTTGCCGCCAGATTTGAGCACCTGCGCGAGGAGGAGGCGAAGTTCCTGTGCGGGGCGTGCCGTTCCCGCAACCGGTGTGCGTCGCAGTTCTACCAGGCCGCCCGCCTGCAGAAGAAGCTCGACTACTGGCGGTCCCAGCTCGAGGCCCAGGAGGAACTGCAACTGCCCATCTACGAGAAGAAGCTTGGCATCCTCCGCCACCTCGGCTATATCGACGACAAGGGACTGCTCGCCCGCGGCGAGTTCGCCGCCCGCATCCACACCGAGGAGATCGCGGTCACCGAGCTGTATTTCAAGGGCGTCTTCCACGAGTGGGACCACCACGAGATCAACGCCCTCGCCCTGAGCCTGGTCTACGAGTATCGCCGGCGCGGCGGCGACGGGGAGTTCCGGCGCCGGCCGCCCCTGCCCCACCGGCTCCGCGAAGCCAAGAGCTTCATCGCCGCCCTCAACCGCCGCTATCCCTTTGTCAAGCCGCTCGAGACCGCGCTGGCGGGCGTCATGTACGAATGGAGCAAGGGCGCCCCCTTCGAGGTGATCGTGGCCATGACCGACGTGTCCGAGGGCGACCTGATCCGCGCGTTCCGGCAGGCGATCGACATGATCCGCCAGATCCGCGAGGCGGCTGACGACCGCAGTCTGCGCGACAAGCTCGAGGAGTGCCTGCACTACGTCAATCGCGACATCGTCCTGGCCACCGAACTGCGGGACTGACCCGATGGACCAGACCGTCCCCGACTCCGGTTCCTGCCGCAGTTCCTCACCCGAGGAGACCCTGGCGCAGGCCCGTTCCCTCGCCTCGCGCTTCCCCCGGTCCCTGATCCTGCTGGAAGGCCCCTTGGGGGCGGGCAAGACGCTCTGGGCGAAAGGCTTTGCCGCGGGACTGGGGCTCCAGCGGCCGGTCTACAGCCCCACCTACACGGTGATGAACCACTACGCCGACGGCCCCCGTTCCCTGTTCCATCTCGATCTCTACCGCATCGGCTGTCTCGAG
>CAZKPI010000228.1:5121-7463 GCA_964554555.1 uncultured bacterium | reverse complement strand
GGCGGGGCCTACCGGGACACCGTGCTGAAGATTGGCCGCATCCCTTTCACCAATGCTTCCGAGATGGTGGTCAAGCACGAGATGCTGATGAAGTATCTCAAGGACGAGCTTGGGGTGAAGGAAACGCGGCTGGTGCTGGCCTCTGACTACAATGGCATCGTCAACAAGCTGACCCGGGGCGAGATCGACATCGCCTGGCTGGGAACGCTGTCCTACGCGGAAGTCATGGGAAAGGTGCCGATGCGCCTGCTGGTGAAGCCCATCCGGTTCGGTACCACCTCGTATCGCGGCATCATCATCGCCCGCGGCGACAGCGGCATTCGCGCGCTGACCGACCTGAAAGGAAAGAAGTTCGCCTGGGTCGAGAAGGATTCGGCTTCCGGCTACGTTTTTCCCAAGGCTCTGCTGATCAAGGGCGGCATCGATCCCGACAAGGACTTCGCCGAAGCGAGCTTCCTGCAGAAGCACGATTCGGTCGTGCTCAACGTCCTGCTGGGGAAATACGACGCGGGCGCCTGCTACGATGATGCGCGCAAAACCCTCCGCGAGAAGGAGAAGATCGACGAGCTGACCATCCTGGCCACCACCCAGGACATCAGCAACGAGCCCATCGTCTGCCGCGCCGATCTGCCCGACGATCTTGCCGAAAAGATCAAGAAGGCCTTCCTCAAGCTGAAGATCGACGATCCGCAGTACAAAAAGGTGCTGGAGGACTGCACCGACGTGCAGGGGTTCATGCCTGCCGCCGACAACGAGTACGAGTATACCCGCGAGGTGTACGAGTTGTTGAAGAACCGCCAGTAGTCAGGATGGCGCCCGGATGGAGGGCCGGACGGTGACCACACCTCCGAAGATCCGCTTCTCGCTCAAATACAAGTTCATCTGCGGCATTGCCCTGCTGGTCGGGCTGATCATTGCCCTGACCTCGTTCAACACGTCGCGCCGCGAGGAACTGCTCCTTTCCCAGAGCATGGACCAAAACGGCCTGCTCCTGGTCGGGACCCTCGCCCTGGCCTGCCAGGATCCGATGATCCGGGAGGCCTACGACGAGCTCATTCCCTACACCGAGCGGGTCATCCTGGGCGGCGAGGACATTCGCGAGATCTCGATCTTCGATCTTGATGGCAAATACATCGCCCACCGCGTCCGGGGCGACACCGCCACGCGGCTGGGCGAAACGCTGGCCCAGGCCGCCCGGGACCGCTACGACGCGGTGGAGCGGCCGACCCGGCTGGCCATGGCCGACGCCGACCTGGTGGAATACGTGGCCCCCATCAAGGTCGGGTCCTCGCGGTTTGGCACGATCGTTCTGCAGTTCACCTTCAACCGCCTGTCGGAGGCCCAGTCGACCAGCCGGCGGCGGATCCTGCTGATCTCGCTGGTGGCGATGCTGGCGGGCGTTCTGCTGTCGGTGATGCTGGCCCAGTTCATCACCTCGGGCCTCGACCAGCTGATGAAGGGCACGCAGGTGGTGTCGACGGGCGACCTGGCCTACCGCCTGTCGATCCCGTCAGAGGACGAGATCGGCATGCTGGCGACCCGGTTCAACGACATGATCGGGACCCTGGAGCAGAGCCGCAACGCCCTTGACCGCAAGATCTTCGAGATCGAGACGCTGTTCAAGGCCAGCCAGGCGATGAATTTCCAGAACGACACCGACAAGCTGGTGCGGCAGATCCTGGAGATGGCGGCCAAGGCGCTGAAGGCTGAGCGGGCCTCGATGATGCTGCGGGTCGATCAGACCGACGAGCTGGTCACCAAGATCGTCTGGGGCGTGGACGGGAGTGCCCCTGCAGACCACCACCCGCATCAAGAGCGGGGAAGGAGTCGCCGGCACGGTTCTGGAGAAGCAAACCTCGATCATCGACAACGAGGGGTGTCACGGCACCCTCTTCAAGAGCTTTGATTCGACGGTCGATTACGAACAGCGGATCCGGAACCTGATCGCCGTCCCGCTGAAAGTGCGGGACCGGGTGACCGGTGTGATCAATGTGGTGAACAAGATCGAGGGCGGCTTCAATCCCGACGACCAGCGCCTGATGGAAGCCCTGGCCCAGCAGGCCGCCATGGCGGTCGAACAGGCGCGGTTGTACGAACTGGCCATCACCGACGGGCTGACCCGCCTGTTCATCCACCGCTACTTCCAGGCCCGCCTCGAGGAGGAGATCCTGCGCGCCAAGCGCTACCACACGACGGTGTCGCTGATCCTGTTCGACATCGACCATTTCAAGAAGTTCAACGACACCTACGGCCACCAGCAGGGCGACATCGTGCTGATGGAGGTGGCCAAGATCCTGAAACAGACGGTGCGCGACATGGTCGACATCCCGGCCCGGTACGGC